>JAHLWH010000180.1 GCA_019058015.1 Promethearchaeota archaeon
ATATATATTAATGGAAAATCAATCATTTTTAAAGGAGTAAATAGGCATGAGCATGATCCCGATAATGGGCGTGCGATACCATATCGTAGAATGGTTGAGGACATCAAATTATTGAAACAATATAATATAAATGCCGTTCGAACGAGTCACTATCCTAACCATCCGAAATGGTACGATTTATGTGATGAATACGGAATATATGTTCTCGATGAATGTAATCTAGAATCACATGGATTGCGTGAAATATTGCCAAGAAGCGATCCAAATTGGACTGAAGCGTGCATTTCTCGAATGGTTAGTATGGTTGAACGAGACAAAAACCATCCCTGTATTTTTATGTGGTCTCTTGGTAATGAAGCGGGAATCGGTGAAAACTTCGAAAAGATGAAAGAATCAACATTAAAAATAGATTCAACGAGACCTATTCATTACGAAGGTGATTATGAGCATAAATTGGCAGATGTAATCAGTAATATGTATTATTCGCCACAAAAGCTTAGAAGAACCGTAAAACGCGAAAAATCCAAAAAAAAAAAGAAAATAACTGATTTTGAGCAATATCAAATAAAACCACATATACTATGCGAATACGCACATGCAATGGGTAATAGTCTTGGAAATTTTCAAAAATATATGGATGTTTTTGAAGAATACGATAATTGTGTTGGTGGATTTATTTGGGACTTTGTCGATCAAGGGCTTCGCAAATTTACGGAGGATGGAAAAGAATTTTGGGCATATGGCGGGGATTTTGGTGATGTGCCTAATGATAAAAACTTTTGTATTAATGGAATTGTTATGCCCGATCGTAAACCTAATCCTGCACTTTATGAAGTAAAAAAAGTATATCAAAATATTAAAGTATTTCCTATTGATATAATAGCAGGTAAGTTCAAAATACATAATAAATACCAATTTATATCTCTTGATTTTGTAGATATTATTTGGGAATTGACTGCAAATGGTCGTAAAATTCAAGAAGGGAAATTGGAAAATCTTAAAATAAAACCAGGACAAAAGCAAGAGGTCGCAATAAAATTTGATACTTCAGTAGTGAAATCAAATATTGAATATCACTTGAAAATATCATCAATTCTTAAAAAAATAACATCATGGGCGGAAAAAGGATATATTATTGCATGGGATCAATTTAAAATACCGTTTGAATTACCAACTGAACCAGTGGACGATATCCACTCTTTACCTGTGGTTAAAATGAGTGAATTAATCGATTCATTTGCAATTGAAGGAGAAAACTTTAAAGTCATTATTGGAAAAGCAACAGGAGCAATAGAATCGTTTATATTTAACAAAATTGAATTAATCTTAACACCCCTTATGCCGAATTTCTGGAGGGTACCAACAGATAACGATATTGGGGATATAGATATATTACCACTGAAAGAAAAAAAAAGAGACAACGGCTGGAAGATAGCTGGTGAAAAAAGAAAAGTAATAAAAATCCTTACTGAAGAATTAAATCCATCTATTCTCCAAATTCTTGTTGAATCTGAAGTATTAAATGCGGAAAAACCTCTCGAGACTATTTATACAATTTATGGTAATGGGGATATAATAGTTAAGAACAATTTTACTCCTAGTACTAATATGATTCGTTTTGGAATGCAGATGTCCATACCGGGACAATTTAAAAGGATGACTTGGTACGGTAGAGGTCCACACGAAACTATGTTAGACAGAAAAACTGGAGCAGTCATCGGGATTTATTCTGGTTTAGTAGAGGATTTAATTCATCCTTACATTAGACCACAAGAAAATGGAAATAGAACTGATGTTCGATGGGTTACTATGACTAATAAAGATGGATTCGGTTTATTAATATCAGATATTGGAGGAACATTTCTTAGCATAAGTGCTTGGCCTTATACGATGGAGGATTTAGAGAAAGCAAAACATAATCACGAACTACCACACCATGAAACAATCACTTTCAATATTGATTATAAACAACAAGGAGTAGGAGGGGATCTTCCTGCTCTTGCGTGTCTTCATAAAGAATTTAAATTAAGAGGGAAGATACCATACTCCTATAGTTTCCGCATTAGACCATATTTTAAAGAAATTGGTGATAATATTACCAGATGCTAGGAGCATGTTCTTTTATTTCAGGATCATTTGTAACAATTCCTATTGCTTTAAAATAATGATAAGTAGCAACGATCATTCGGTCATGTAATTCTGGAATACTTATTTTATGAAAAATGCGCCATGCATCTAAATTCGTGTTAACCAACTGAATTATTTTTCCATTTTGCAGTATCTGAAAAATTAAATCGATTTTTTCCGTAGGAATTTGTTTTCCAAAGATTTCTTTACCTTTATACATAGTATAGAGAACTTCTCCCAATGCTAGGGAAGGTAATAGTAGTTGAATTTCTTTTTTTTCAGCTTTTTTAAAAATATTATCTGCTTTTATTGGTAGATTATCCGCAAGGTATGATAAAAAGGCGATGGAATCAATAATATAAGTATTCAAATTATATTCTCCATTTCTTTCGTTCAGAATCTATAAAAGATTTAGCTTTTTCTATATTAATTTCATCTCTCAATAAACCTCGAAGCATCCCTATATGAGATACTTTAGGTTTAATAATAATTCCATCATCTTGAAGTAGTAAAATTACCTCGTCTCCTGCGTGTATCTTTAGTATTTCTCGAAATTCCTTAGGAATCGTTAATTGACCTTTAGTTGAAATTCTACTATGTTTGATTTCCATATAATCTCATATAATTTATAAATTGTAAGAATTTAAATCTTACTTCTTTACTGAATATCTTACAATCTTTATAAATTAAATCTTTATTCCAAATGTGTATTTTGCTCCATAAGTTTCATAATTATAAAAATATATAATTTTGGGCAATTTTTCTCAAATGCCTTCCACGTAAGAAATGAATATGCTTCACGCATCTTAAACTTTCAGTACTAAAATTATCGATTGAGTAAAAAATAAGTTCTCGATGTTTTCTGGCAGCGAGATTGTAAAAATATGGACGTGGCTGGTTTTTTGCGATGTATATTATATATTTTTCACTAGAATATATAATTCCCGCTTTTAATAATCGCTCTGCTTTATTTTCTATATTTCCATACTCAAAGTCATATTCTTCAAGAAACACAGGTCTCAAATGACCTGGTGGGAATATGGTTAATAAACCACCGACCTCAACATGGGCGATTCCAGGACCAATCACATATTCCCCAGGATTAGTGGTATATAAAGCCATATCGCTTTCTTTATCATGCTCTGCCCACCATGTTAGTTTGAATGGATATTTCTCGTTTTCTTCTGTATCGTTATCAAATATAATTATTAAGGTATCGATCTTTCCTATTATTGGTCGTTCGTTTCGTACATAAATTTTTCTCTCAGTTGGCCACCTCCTTAGGGTTTCCTTTATTTCAATACCATCCATTAAAGATGATTTGAACTCCTCAACCTTTACATTTTGATCTTTTAATTTTTTCTGAACTCTTTTGCGTATGAATGCAAAATAATCTTCAATAACAATATCTTCTGGTGGCCATGAGACTAAATCTTTTCCACCGTTCCAGAGATCCCGCCATTCTCCCGGATATTTTTCTTTTGGTCGTTTTTTCATTGGAAGATCGTCATTTTCTTTAAAATATCTGGCATGACGGGGACGCAATTTTATGAATTTTCCTTTACTGAATGCTCCTTCCATATTCAAATCTAAATCTGGATATTTACCGCTATCATCTTCAAAAGGATATTTAGCCGCAACCTCAAGAACCTTCCAAGCATAATCATCATCCACACAGTTTTTAGAAGATACTAATAATTGAAATAATGTAGGATTTAGTAAATTTTCAGCAATGGACAAATTTCTACAATATTGAAATAATGTTTTCAGCCTATGCAAGTCAATAAATTCTTTAAATTCTTCTCGGTAAAAATCTCTTGCTTGCAAAAATATAGGTCTAATAAACTCTTGTTTGTCAAATGAATTTAACTTTTGAAAAAAAACTTCTGGCTCTTCATATTTTTCTAACTCCTTTTCAGAATATTTCTCTCTAAATTTTTCCCAGTTGATCGTTATATATGGTATTTCTCTCAGTAAGAATCTAGCAGAACCACCTTTAATATTAAAAATTTCAACATATCTTTGAGGTAATAAATCCTCTTCTACTTCTTTTAATTCTGATTCATTTTCCAAATAATGTTTTATGTTTTCCCAATGAGCGAGCCCACAAATAAAAAGAACTCGATTATACAGCTTCATTAATTTTATCAAATGGGACGCCATAAATTTTTCGCGTTTTTCATCAATTCTTCTTAACTTATCGTCCTCTGGAAATTGTTTTTTCTTTTCTTTAATTATTTTAGATACCTCTCTATAAAATACTTCAAGTCCAAGCTTTGATAAAGCATAATCATCTGGCAATTGATATGCAAGCGGAGTATAATCTTTAACACTTAAATCAATAAATTCAAGGGTAATTTTATGTTCTTGAGATAGTCTAATTCCCTCAATTATTGCATCACCTGGATCTATTGGAATAAAACTCATTACTTTTGGTTGCAATGTGTCTGCATATCCAATAAGAGATAAGTAAGGGAGTCTTTCTACACCTTCCAAAATTTGTTCTTTAATATTATTTGGTAGTTCAACCGCAATTACATCTGGATAAATTTGATAAAATGCAGTTCGAATTAACTTTGAGAATTCAATTCTTGAATGAAAAACAGGAATAACATAAATATTTTTGAATTTTATGTATGGTTTTTTTATTTTTTTCCCCCTTCTATTCTAATTTTCAAAACTTAATTTCTGGGTTTAAAGATCATCATCATCTTTTTCATCAAAATCGGATAACTCATCATCATTGAAATCATTATCATCAGAATCTTCTGTATCATGCAACACTTTAAATGAAGGTGGCATTGGTTTAGAATCTTTTATTTTCGAAAAAGCAATCAAAATGTCTTTTTCTCTACGTTTCATGTATTCTTCATATTTTCCTTTCGTATATTTAATAGATGATTTATCTAGAATATGAATCATCGAATCTTTAAAGTCTGGAATAGATAATTCATGATAATCTTCATTTTTACTTGCTTTCAATTTCATGTAATATCGTAAAATGTTGATACCATCCCGTACAGTATAAGGTTCATCATGAACATGTGCATTTTGTAAAAAATCAACAGTATATTCTAAAATTTCCTTTTCGGCAAAAGGAAGATTATATTGTAATATCTCTAATTCATCGACTCTTCCGGGGAATTCAATAAAAATTTTTGGTTGTAACCGGCTTGAAATATATTCTGGGATTTCATAAGTGCTTGAATCTTCATTCATTGTAGTGCATAATCTAAAATCTTCATGTGCGTAGATTCTAATACCAGCAATTATTGACTCCACATAACGTCTGCGGTCCATCAGGGGAGCTATTGAAGCCCAGCATTTCTCTGACATTCGATTTCCCTCATCTAATACACAAACGCCCCCCTTTATCATTGCTGAAACTAAAGAACTTGCGTAGTATTCTATCTCATTTTTTGCGGCAATGATAGGTGTTATAATAAGATCTTCTGGTCTTACATCCATTGACGCTTGAAATAAAAAAACTGGTTTTTTTAGTGATTTTCCAGCAGCATATGCTAATGTAGTTTTGCCAACACCAGGTTTCCCCAAAATCCGTGGATTTAAAGGTAAATCCTCCTCATCGACTTTCATCCATGCCGCTCTTAATTGCTTAATAAGGGTATCATCACCAACCCAATCCATATTTACTTCAACAGGCTTTGATAAACGTAGCTCTACGCCATCTATTACTACTTTTTCCACTATAATCAATTATAATTATGTTTATTTTACTTAATATTTATATCTGAAAGATAAGAAATTTTGGAAAATTTAGATTAAATCAAGTTGTATTATTATTTAAGAAGCGTAAGAAATTTCTATGAAACCTTATTTATAGAGGATTTTGATAAGTTTTTCTGGAGCAATTGGATTAAGTTTTTTCAAAAGAGATCTCCACCTTCTGAATTCCCACGAATTTAGTAGGCTTTTCAAGCTTATCCTAATCAACCTCGAGATATAATTGGATAGCTTCAACGATTCGCTTTTGTAGCTCATCTAAAGATTTAGCTTGTGTGTGGCAGCCTGGTAATTCAGGAACATTTCCGATATAATATCCATCTTCATCCCTTTCTATTACAATATTAAATTCTCGTTTCATTATAACTTTCTCTATAATTATTTATATTCTGTATTTAAAATTTCTACACTTTTTTTAAATATCTAATTTTACTTATTATCTAACTCTTTATATCTTCTTTTTCAAAATCATCTTTTGAAGCATAATTAATCTCGTGGAAATCAAGCCTTTTTAGGAAATAATCTAATCGTTTTAGAAATGATTGAAAATCTATTTTAATTTTAAGTGTCCATCCAATTTCCGCAACGGCAATTAGGCGTGGAAATGTATGCCATTCCAAACGTTTTTTATTTGGAATATATTCGGTCCATAAACAAGCCTCAAGACCTAGTATTTGGTTATAAAATTTTTGTTCTAATTCATTTGGGATGGGGTCATACATATAAGTCTTACGCAATGGAAGTAAATTATAAGGATAATTCAAATAAAGTGCGCTCATTTCCGACATAACTACATTCCTACCCATTCTCAGATGCTCTAGAACTTTATCAAAATTATGTGTCCAATACTGACAAATAGCATTTTTAGCTAAGTTTTCATCAAGAATTTCATTCCAGCCCATTAATCTATGATTATAAGAAATTAAGTAATCTACAATTCTATTAGTGAAATAAGTTTGCAGGTTTTCTTCAGTTTCAAGTCCTTCCTTTTGGATGCGCTTCTGGCAATCAATACATTTTTTCCATCGTCTTTTAGGAACTTCATCTCCACCTGCATGAATTATCTCAAAAGGAAAAATCTTCATTACTTCATCAAAAATATCTTGTACAAAATCATAAGTCTTTTCCTTTCCTACGCAGAACACATCTTGATGAATGCCAAAGTTGGGGCTGACATCAAACGGTCCCCCTGTACAACTTAATTCTGGATATGATGCAAGAGCTGCTGTAGTGTGACCGGGTACATCGATTTCAGGAATAATGGAAATGAATCGTTCATTCGCATATGTTATTATATCTCTTAAATCTTCTTGATAATAAAATCCAGTAATAGGAATCCCATCCAACTTTTTAGTTCGTCTTGTTAGGTAAGTACCTTTCCTTTTTGAACCAATTTCCGTTAGAAGTGGATACTTTTTTATTTCAATTCGCCAACCTTGATCATCAGTCAGATGCCAATGAAAAATATTTAATTTTAAAAATGCCATTAGATCTAAAATTTTTTTAACAACACCTTTACCAAAAAAATGTCTTGCTTCATCTAACATAAATCCCCGCCAAGGAAAACGGGGGAAATCTTCAATTATTGCACACGGAATTGACCATTCTAACTTTTCTTGAGAAAGGCTTTCCATTTCTGGTGGAAATAGATGTCGCAATGTTTGGATGCCATAAAAAATCCCCGTTGGAGTAAGAGCCGAGATACCAATCCCATTTTGAGAAATTTTTAGATTATATCCTTCATGTTTTAAACTCTTCACATTATCAGTAATTCTGAGAGTAACTGCATTATCTTTTTCTTCTATATGAACAAGATATTCAATATCGAGATTTAGACCTGTCGCTTGAGCTAGTAATTGTTTTAAAAGTTCAGCAATTTCTTTTAATTTTAAATCTGTTAAAATTACTGTTTTCTTATTAAAAGTAAAAATACCTTTTTCTGAAATTATTTTTACTGGTTCAGGAATAATTGAAATTTTAGTATTTGATTCTATTTCATTTCTCTTCATTTCTATAAGTCATTGTCAATTTTTTATTAATTATAGTTTTTTTCTGATTTCTTCAAGATTGTGCTTTAGATCTGGACCAGCCTCATCAAAAAAACTGCTTAATTTTTCGCAGATATAATCTTCGCAATAAGCGCAATTTTTGAGATGTCTTTCCTGACCACACTTCCTTATTTCACACACATTGCAATACCTAAAAAATCTTCCACTTTTTGCCAAACATCCATCGCAATTAATTTCCTCTGGTTTTATATCACTATTATACATCTTAGACCATAATTCAGCGACTTGTTTCCTTTTTTCATCATCATTTTCTTGCGTTGCTATTAATGCAGGGCATTCAGAACAAATTATTCCACAAAAGGCAATCATTTTTTCCATTGTTAATACCTCTAAAAATGAATTAAACTTAAGAAAATATTGTTATTTATACTAATAAAATTGATCATTATCATCTAATTGATTTATTGCAGAAGCGATTACTTGACAAAAATTACATAAAAGTTCATAATCGACATTATCAATAGTGTGTTTTCGGTGAACATATTTATAAACACTGATATCACCAAAACCTATACCATTAAATCCTTTTTTCGCAGAAATCCATCCATCACTATGAACTCCTATTATTTTTTGTCCTTTTTTAATTTTTAAATTATAATCTCTTGCAGATTTAAAAATTAAA
>JAHLWH010000181.1 GCA_019058015.1 Promethearchaeota archaeon
ATCAATTACTTTCCAATGATATAAAGGATTTTAATGAGTTTGATTAACACTAAATAATCAAAAAAATGAAATAGATAAAATTCGTAAACATTATTTTATACTATATTTTCTGAGAGTTTTTGTTTTTATTATTTCCTTCATTTTAAAATTATTATAAAAACAAAATGAATTTGAAGTAATTAAAAATGGATTTCCAATATGAGAATGAAAAGAAACTAAACGCTTTATTTAACGATGGAAAATTCATTTTGAGGGATCAATACAATTTTAATAATGAAAGGGTTATAGTTAAAAAAGAGTTTTTAGCGCAAATTTTTAAGAAAATAAAAAATCTTCATCCTTATAATAACTATACTATTCATTCTTTAAAATTGAGTAATGCAATTTATAGAGGAAGTTCAATATCGTTGGAACATTTTGATAAATTACAAAAACTATCTAATCGTCAGATTCCTCATTTGAAAGTTTTAGGAAGGAATGATTTAGTTTTATATAATTTACAAAAATCTCAAAAGGTTGCTGAATTTGTTGGTATTTTATTGGGACAAGCTTCTATTTATATTAAGAAATCAAGAAGTACACATTATTCTTTAGTAATTTATTGCAATAAAAAGTATCATAAAGATATTAGATATATTAATTATTTAAAAGAATTGTTACTGGATCTCTTTAACATATCAGAAGATAATGGATTTATAGTAAATTATAATGATAATGGAGAGACATCGAATTTTACTATTAATAGTACCGTTATTGTTTATGAAATTTTAAAATTAGGAGTGTATATTGATAATATCTCTTCAAGGATAAGAGAGATACCAAATTGGATTTTTGAAAATGATGAATTAATATATTCATGTTTAATAGGGATAATTAATAGTGCATCTGTTTATAATATAAGTTTTAGAGAATATCTTGATAAATTTGATGGCAGATTATCAATAAAATTTCAAAATACAGTAGATTTTTTGAATGGTTTGCACAAATTATTTGAATATATTAATATTTCTTCTAATACTTTAACTTATGAGACTTTAGATAAGAAATCTAAGAAATATTATATACAAAACTTGATAATAATACAAAAAAAGGAAGATATATATAGAATAATCTCAGAAATTGAGCCAATTTCTTGGGATATTCAAAAAGATAGTATTATAAATGAGATCGAAAAATATAATCTTACTCTTTCAGATGTTATTGGTTATACCGAAAAAGCTATAATTGATTACTCAAAAGAATTCGTTTATAATATTTTAAAACTTTTTGAGATGTATGGCAGTTATACTAAAATAAATGAACACTATAAAAACATTTTAGGACCGCGGAGAATAATCAAATTTTTAAGGAATTTATTTAATGAATATGAATTCTTATTGGCTTATGGAGAAGATGGCTATGAAAGATGGTATACAAGCAACGCAAGAATATTAGTTGATGATGATATACATTCTATTCAGATTCCATTTCATATTTTAAAACAATTATATCGCGAAATTTATCAAATATTAGATGATAATTGTTTTTTAATAAATAATTCTGAAGTATTAGAAAAATTTTATGTTTTTTTGGATAATATGTTATTAATAAAGATAAGAGACATTAAAGATGTAAATATTCGAAAATTTGGGAGATTATTTTATTTAATTAATAATCCAGAAACAAATAACCTGTTTGAGAAGTATTTCTATTTGATGATTGAGTTAATTAGAACTATTAAAACCCAAACTAAATATGATACACTAATAGGATATAATTATTTAGCGGAAAAATTCGATGCTTTATTTTCTCATGGCAGCTATGTTAAAGAAATAATTGAGGATTTAGAGGATATTTTTGAAACTAAATTTAAAGTGGGCTTTACTAATGAACCTTATCGATGGCATCGTCTATTGTTTAGATGCAATTATGATAACTTATTTAGAATATCCAATCAAGATTTAGCTAAGAGATTGTGTAAGCTATTTGATATTATAGAAAATAAGTCTTTCGATAAAGAAATGTTTAAAATTATTAATCCTTGTTGTTCCGATTTCAAAATTTCTCATAATCGGAATAAACCACTTAAAAAAGGAGATATTAATTCATTTATAAACAAATTAGAAAAGAATAAATTAATTATTAAAGGAGATAATTCTTTTTTAGGAAAGAAATTGATTGATTTTATAAATTTTGCTGAAAATTACTATAAAATCTCATTTCTTGAAGATTTTGCTGAAAATTTTAGCAACCAAGGAAATATTTATCACGAGAAATTACAAAATTTTATTTTAAAAAGGGATAAAAACCTTATTGCTACAGAAGTTCTTGTCTGGCAAAATGTAGAATATTTTAATGTAGGATTTAGATATATTAGTGGGCATATTGATTTTCTTTTTTATTATGATGGAATTATTTACGCTTGTGATTATAAACCAGATGAAGAAAAAAAAAAAGATAGAAATTTTTTACGCACTTTGCCTCAAGTTGCTTTTTATGGATTAATTCTTAGGAATATGTTGCAAATATCAGATTTAAAACTCAAATGTATTACCTTTAACAAATACCATGCGTGGGAATATGATCCTCTTATTTTATATTCTGTTGTTAATTTATTAGATTATTTAAAACAAAAATATCCCAAATTAACTAAAGAATGGGAGAAATATTTGGATTTATTTAAAATATTTTTTTTAAAAATTGATGATTCTTAAAGATAGTTTATACTAATATAAAGTTTCTTTCTCCATGAAAAATCTTAATAAATATAATTTATTCAATATATTAAATGTTAGAAAGCTCCTACTCTTATTATTTAATAATTTATATTTACATTTTGAGATTCTTGAAGAAGTAAGAAGTGAAGATATTAAGATGTGAAATTTATGAGTGAAACTACTATTATTTGGAAAAAATGCAAAAAATGTGGGAAACTTCAACATCCTGACCATCTCCGGTG
>JAHLWH010000182.1 GCA_019058015.1 Promethearchaeota archaeon
AATTATGAGACAAATCATCGGGGTTCCAATATCCTGAATAGTTCTTTTTTTGTAATTATGACGCATTATGTCTTCTCCTTCACAAATAGGAAACTTCTCTGGAAAAATTTCTCCGTCTGTATGCTCCCGAATTTCTAATTCTATCCCATCTTGAGAAATTTTCTCCATAAAATATGTTTATTTTTTGAAGATTTAAACTTTTAGGTTGTAGAAATTGTATTAATTTGAAGAAAGATGAAATCTATTAAGAGAAGATGTTAGAACCCGCTAAAAAACGAGGAAATTTAAAAAAAGTTATAAATAAACGAAGAAAATCACGAAATTTGTCGTAGGATGATGAATTTAAATAAGTTATTTACTAATTAAAAACTATCATACTCTTTTTAAGAAGAGAAAAAAAAAATTCATAAGAGGTTTATTATCTAGAAAAATAGTACATTACAAATTTAAAATTAAATTGTTGAAAATTTTTATTTTTAAAAATATGAAATTGGTAATAAAAACAATAAATTCTCAAAAATTTTTTAACATATTATTGAATTTTCTGTTTATAGTTATAGTTTTAGCAATTATAAATACTGTAATCTCAATAATATTATTTTTTATGAGAATGTTAAATCAATTCATACAAAATTTAAATTGGACTATCATTTTTGTTGGTTTTATTATTTTTGTTTTTCTTTTATTTTTTTTCCCGAAATTTTATAGGAATCCGAAAAATGTTAAATTTAAATTTATATCGAGATTTCACTTAAAAATGACAGAATTAACTAAAAAACAAATCACAAAAGATTTTCTACTCGGAAGTCTCTTTATTTTTATTGAAATATTATTATCTTTATTCATTATTTTTAGGTGGATTCGACCAGAAGACTTTGAATTATTGAGTTTTATTATTTATTCTTACACATTAAGTGTAGTTATTTTTGATATTACAGTAATTGGGATTATATATAATAAAAATATTATTAAATTTTTTAGTTTTCACGTTATTTATAGTTCAGTTCTCGTTGGAGTGCTTTTTCCTATGCTTTTTATTTCAGGGATATTTTTTATTTTATTTTACTTTTATTTTATTTCATGGATTTTCGCTGATCCTACATTTCTCTTGAAAAGTTTTACTTCTTCTTGGTTAAATACTTCTTTATCAATTCGTTTCAATTATGACCTATTTTTTATTATCAAAATGATAATTTTTCTCTTTGGGTTGATATTATTTCTCATTTCCTTAGGTCAATTAGTTCATGGTTTGAAAAAAAAGAAGGGTTTAGTACAAACTGGAATCTATAAATATTTCAGGCATCCACAAAATTTAGCAATGATTATTATGGCGTTCCCATTATTCATACCCCATGGAATAAGAATGGGTGATTTGATTTCATGGGTTCAATTCGCGTGTATAATTATTATCTCTTCTGATATTGGAGATATTAAATTGAAAAAGAAATATCCTGAACAGTTTCAACAACATTATGAGAAAACAGGATTTATGTTTCCGAAATTGTTTTCACACAAATTATTATGGAATATTTCTGTTTTTGAAAATAAGAAAGCACGTTATGGATTATTCTTTCTCCTATATATTGTAATTATTATATTTTTTTACTTAATTCATCTTATTTTACCTTTCGAACGTTTATGGATATAATGAATGAATATCTAATTGAATAGATAAATTTAAGTTCATTAATTTCAATTGGTATATTATTTTCCAGTTTATTTTTCAAAATTCCAATTTATTTTACAAAGTTACATTACCTCTTTTTTGATTGCTAACGCTAAACTATAAGCAAATTTTGGTGGTACAGCATTTCCGATCATTCGGTATTGATTTGTAAGGCTTCCATAAAATATAAAATCATCAGGGAATGATTGAATTCTAGCGCATTCACGAACTGTTAGTTTTTTATATATTAATTTTCTTTTCTGGTAATCTGAGATGGCTATATATAGTTCTAAAATACCATGTTTTGTAGTAATAGTAAATGCTGGTAAATGTAATTTTAGTGGAGAACGTTTTATAAGCGAGATTTTTTCCTTAAGATTTTGATTAGGTTCTAGGAGTAGTATATCTTTTATAGATTCGTAGATATTAACCCATCTTTTTATTTTTTTACCAAAAATATTAATTAATTTTTTAATGAAAAAACTTTGTTATTTCCTTTTAATTGATGAAAATATTACTTTAAATGGTAACATCAGCGACTTTATTGACTCGCTTATAAGTGGAGTTTTAGATTCACCCATATCTCTTTTTTTAAATAGGATTGGAATATCAGTAATTTTTGCTCCATTTTTATGTGCATAATAAACACTCTCAATTAAAAATACATTTTTACTTGAATATCTATAATTTCTAATCTTTTGCCATATTTCCATTTTTATTGCTCGATAACCAGTTGAAAAGTCTTTTATTTTGATTCCAAACATAAGTGAAAGATAAATACCCCCCAATTTACTTATAATTCTGTTAATAAAACTTGTTTCTGTTGATCCACCTTTCATGTATCGTGAACTTACCACAACATCGTATCCAATTTTGATTTTTGCGATAAATTCTGGTATTTTTTCGGGGGGATGTTGCAAATCTGCATCCATTGAAATTATCAAATCGCCTGTTGCTTGATTATAACCATCTATATGAGCAGTTCCGATGCCTAATAGTTTATCTCTTACAATTAATTTTATATTATTTTGAGTCTTTTGTAGGTTTCTCACATCGTCAATTGTACCATCGGTACTATTATCATCTACTATTATTATCTCATTAGTTAAGTTATGCTCTTTAGTGATTGAATTAATTTTTTTAATTAGCCTATCAATATTCCCATGTTCATTATAAGTTGGTATAACAAAACTGATTTTCATATAGTACCTAACGTGAATTTGATCATATTAATATAATATTTTATTCAATTCTAAATAGATTAAAACTTTTTCTTATTCTGTATAACAATTTAAATTTCAAAAAGAATTATATCATAAATATAATTACGTATAGAAAGATATCCATGTTTAAGAAAAAAACTCAAAAAATCTTATTTCCTATTTCTTTGTTTATTCTTTGCCTTATTTTAACTATTTATTCTATTTATTGGGAGTCAATAGAACCTGCAGTAATTATTTTTTGGGATTATATCGTATATTATTCTCCTGCAATTCAAAAATTCTGGAATAGCGAAGTTTTTTATGGACTCAATTATTTTCCAAGCTTTTTCTTTTTAACACCATTTTATATTAATTTAGAAATATACATAGTATTTCTAACATGTTGTTGGATAGGTTCAATATATTTATTATTTAAATTAGAGAAAAATTATTTTGTTGTATTGATATTTTCTTTTTTTACATATATATACATTTTAATTGGAAATATTGAACCATTTAGTATTTTCATTCTTTTAATTGCCTTTTTATACAAAGAAGATAAATATATACTCCCTATTTTATTAGCCTTTATCTGTTTTAAAATAACAATGTTTTTAATAATACCATATTTTCTATTTAAAGCGAATAATAGAATTTTATTTATTATTCTATTTATTAGCGCTTTTTTACTATTAAATATTCAATTTCTATTCCATATAGATTATATCTTTCAATTTTTATCGCTTGGAATTGAGGATGAAGATCTTTTTTCGAAATTCATACGTGTTTCGTTATTCTATCCACTATATTACATTATTAAAGAGTGTCGTTTGGCTCAATTATCTAAAAAATTAGAGTCTTAAAATAACTGAAAGAAAAGAAAAAGATTGTGTTTCTTAACGCAATTTTACTTATTTAAATTATTCTTTAAGTATATGAATATTTTAATGTAAATCAATAATAATAATATTTTATATTTATATTTTAGATTATTGTTAAAATTTTATTTAAACTTTAAAACATCTTATTGGAGGATTTATTTCTACATATTTAGGAACAATTAATATTAATTTAGGGTTGTATTTCTTCGGTTTCTAATAAAGAATATTTTAATAGACTAATATAAATAATTGATAGAAATATAGAAGCCCATAGATTAAAAGGGAATATTTGATAAGTTAAAAAGAAAACCCCAGACAATGGAACAACAATTGATGCTAAAAGAAAATATCCAATTTTGAAATTTTTAATTATCTGATTACGGGAGCTTTTTTTGTTAAACTCATTTGTTATTAAAAAAATTGATAAGAATGGCGCTAAGCTTACAAGATGATGATCCCAAGAATCAAAATAAACTAATAACATGATAATCATTCCATAAATTAAGCCCTCATTAATACCAACATTAGAATTTTTTTTAAAAATGTAAATTAAGAAACCAGGAATATCAACGATTAACACAATAATGATGAAAATAATAAATTTACTACTCTGGATTCCCATAATATAGAAAAGATTTAAAATGGCTCTTGTAATGCTAATGAAATTATTAATTTCTTCCTCCGTATATTCGCCAGAGAAATTAATATCTACAAATCCTTGCCATAAAGTAGGATATAAAATAAAAAATAACACTGAAACTAATATTGGAATAATTACACCAAATAAGCGGAAACTCGATCGTTTGAAATCAATTTTTAATTTCTTATTCTTCCTATTCCAATTGATGATAATTATAAAGGGAATAATGAAAATTGCTAAAGGCTTAATTGAAATACTTATTCCAATTAAAATTCCACCTAAAAAATCAGAAATTGATGAATTTTTTAGAAAGAAATATACCGCCAGTAATAAGAAGACTGTGATAAGATTATTAATTTGACCCAATGCATAGTTCATAAAATGCGGAAAACAGAGTAAATAAATTGCAATATATTTTATCGAACGGGATTTAAATCATTTTTTTTGAATTTAATCGATTTAATTGTATTTTTGCTGCATTAATATAGATTAAATAACAACATGCAAAATTTAAAAACAAACTAAAAATCTGAAATACAAAATAACCAATCTCTAAACCCATCATCGAAAATGATGTAAAAAAATAGGCAGAAATTGGAAAATATCTATACGGAAAGAGATAATTAGATTAATTATATAAATCATTAATATCTTCAATAATTATTTTACCTGCATTAAAATAGGTTAGAAAATCACACGTTTCAGAATATCCAGCAAAATAGAATAACATAAGAGAAATTATCAAATAAACACAATGAGTTCCTATACCTATAAATAAAAACCTTTTATCCATTTTAATATATTATTAACCCTAACCTTAATTTATTTTGTTTTTATTTTTATTAGAAATCTATGGATTTTTAAAAGTTCATAAAATTAAATATTGTTTTTTAATAGAATTATTAAAAAGATTAAGTAATTAAAAAAAAAAGAGAATTTAATATTTTTATTCTACACTTTCAGTTTTTTTGACTTTTTCAACTTTTTCTCTCTTGCCGAGTTTTTCTTGAATTATAATCAAAAGCCATGGTATCAGTAAGATAGCTATTAATGCAACTATTAATAATTGGAAAAACTCCCAAATTTGATTACCTAAAGGACCTAAATCCAAGGGAATTAAATCTAAAGCCAAATACACTACTAATACAATTACTATTCCTATAGCTAAATTAATAATTCTCTGTTTAATTTCAAGCTCACTTGGATTGTATTTTATTTTTTCATTTTCAATTAAATAACCAATTGAAAGGCCAATTAAGGCACCAATATATCCATAATGGTTATCAGTATTGGGAAAAATTCCAATCCCAATAATAAATAATATTATTGGAATGGCTATAGCAAGAATTATTTTTAAATTTAAATTAAGTCTATTTACTTTTTCAGAAATTATTGGTTCTATGTGAATAAATATTAACGATAGACTTATTCCAAATAATAATCCGCCAACCACATCGTCTACATCATGTTCCCCTATTATTATTCTCGAAATTGAAATCAGATATATGATAATTAAAAAAATCCAAGGAAATATTTTATTTTCTTTTTTATCTGCTTCGTATGCCATAAATCCCCATGTAGCTACAGCATTTTGTGCATGTCCAGATGGAAAACCAAACCCTCTTTGGTCCAATCTTGTCCAAGGTAAAGGATCTTGAAAAATATCTTTCAAAATAGAATTAGAATAGAACGAAGCTATTAAAGAAAATATTAAATTCTTCCCAAATTTTTTATCATAAACTAAATAAACAGTAACTACTAGTAAAATCAGTCCAATTTCCCATCCTAAATAGGAAATTGCAGAAAAAATTATATATGTAACGTCATTGCCATAAAAATATTCACAAAATGTCATATTAAATCCAAGTACTATAAGGATTAATCCAAGCAAAGAGATGATAATTACAATCGTGAGTATAAAGAGACTTTTCTTTTTTGATAATATTTCTTCTTCACTCAAAGGTTTTCACCAAATTTTTTTTTAGATAATAAAAAATATTGAAAATCAATAGTAATATTATTTTCATTTCATTATAATATTAATGTCAATTTAATTGATTACCTACTAATAATCAAATGAAAAGTATATTGATATTTTTTGAATTTTTAAAAATTATAGTAATAGAATTTTAAATGATAATCATGTTCAATATATGTTATCGGATATTAGACGAAGATTGGAGGTTAAAAATGATCAATTATCCTTTGATTTGGATTATATTTCCAATTATATTAACTGTCATTCTTATTAGTTCGTGGCTATTAGCGAGAATGAATAATTTGGAAAACAAGGTTTTGCGAACTGGATTCATAACAGCAGGTGCCATTATCGGATTCATTGCGTTTATTTTACCTTTTTTTGAACAACTGAGTTTTCAAGATATAATTTTAAATTTTGTTATTGGATTACTCTTAACAGTGTTTGGTTTGATCGCACGTGTGTATCCAATGATTTATCTCCGGAGGAAAGGCACTACTACAGCATTGAGCAAGGTGACAGAAATAATCGACACTGGGCCTTTTAGAATAATTAGACATCCTCAATATACAGGAGGAATCCTCTTAATAATTGGATGGTATCTTATCTGGGGATCAATTTTTTGTCTGTGTTTAGTTCCATTAATTGCTTTATTGACTGTAATAAAAGCATTAATTGAAGAAAAGTATATTTTAGAATAAAAATTTGGCAATACATATAGTGAATACAGAAAGAGAGTAGGTATGTTTATTCCGAAAAGAAGAAAACAATAGGAATTAAATTATTTCCAATTTAAAAGCACCTATTCTTTTCATAAATTTAATTTTGAATTAATCTAATCTCAAAAAATGAAAATATATTTTATATTGTTGCCTAAAATTAATGAAATCCTCATAGATTAGAATTAATAGGATAAAAAGAAAACCGAAGGAATTCGGTATCTCTTTAAATTAAGTATAAGGAGGAGATCCCGTGCAATGATTTCACGAGAAGAGGGCGAAATCCAATGTTTTAAAGTTGCGGGAAAAACCCGCGAAAGATATTAAATTCCTTCAATATGAGATTATTTTTTAGAATAATAAAAGTTAATAGATCATATTATTGTTCGTATCAATCGTAAGACAATAATTTTACAATAAAATTTCATTGCTTAATTAATTTAAATTCTCATTAATTGCGTCTGATTTATGAAACATCTTATTTATGAGATTATCTGTTTTGTCAAATAAGGGTTTTAGAATTTGATGTAATTGTTTTTGAATTTCCCATTTCGAAATCGAATTATTCACATTAGAGGTAAATTTTTTGCAAACTTCTTTTGATTTAAGAGTAGCAATTTTTCCGATTTCGCTTAGATTTTTATGAATTTTATTATTTTCATTGTATTTTTCTATTGAAAACTCTAATGCTTTTTTGAAAATATGGCGTGAGCTTTTTCTAATTTTGATTTGCTCGGAAAATATTGGAGAATTTAAAATTGCTGTTAAGTAATAAGCTTCATTAATATTAGTTGTATCAAGAAAGCTCAAATCGCCTGTAATAATATAGTCCCCAGTAATAACTGCTGCGTTTAACATTGAACCTGAATTGTTATACACTACTTTAATATCTGAGAATTGCCTTTTATTTAGCAATTTACCCCATCGATTTAAGTTTTCCATTAAGGATTTATGTTTAGTAGTATTTTTTTTATATTTCAAATATTTTTCATTCATTAACTTGTAAAATGATGAACCATATTTTGATAAAGACCCTGGGTTCCATGTTAAATTATTTTTCTCAATGGGTAAGAAAACGCTATAGGTATGAAAGATATTAAATTTTACCAATTCAGTACTTTTTGCACATTTAAAGATATATTTTTTTTCAATAATTTGATTTTGGTATTCTATCTTATTCCAAGGAGATTTTGCTTTTTTGAGAATTCTTTTATCCACGTTAATAAGAGCCAATGTATTGGATTTCTTTTTGAACTTTATGAATATAAGATTTCGGGGGTTTAAATCGGCTCCTTTATGAAATAAGTCAAAATAATGAGATTTGGCATATGGATACATTTTATTTTTAATTTCTTTTGAAATGAGTTTTTTCACATAAAATTTTCTGCTTTTTTCGACAACTGTATAAGGTACATAGATATCTTCCTTCATTTTCACAATTTTAAAACTAGTATTTGATTTTTTAAAATCAAAATGTTCGACGGGTATTTCTCTTTGCTCAAGTTCTTCCCTACTTTTATTGTTATTTAGTTTATCTTTAATTGCAAATAAACAAATAAAATCTACATTAAAGATTTTTTTAGTAAATTTCCAGATTTTAATACTTTTAAACCCACGGAATGTTCTAAATCGGTCATTATGACTTCCTGTAATAATTCCGGATGTTATTACAAAAAATATTTTACCCTTATTTTTCAAGTAGAGATTACTGCATTGATAAAAGAAGATAGCAGATAAATCTAAATTCAGAATATTCTTAGGGGATGGTTTGATTTGTAAATTTTCAACTAGAACCTTTAATTTATTTTGATCTTCTAAAGATTCTAACGAGCTATATGTTAGCCAAGGTGGATTTCCGATTGTTAAATCGAATTTATTTTTAATATTTTCCCCTGAAAATAGCGAGTCACGTAATTCTATATTTATTTTACAATTTGGAATTAAATCTCTGATTAATAAAAACATATTTATTTTGGAGATAAATACTGCAAATGGATTCAAATCGTATCCATAAATATTATTAATTGCTGAAATTTGATTCTTTAAGGGGGTATCTTTTGATGTAATATGTTTAATTAGCTCAATAATGAAAGTACCAGAACCACAAGCTGGATCTAATACCTTTTCCCCAAAATCATAGGATTTGATAATCATTTTTCTGGCAAGAAAAGAAGGAGTGTAGAACTCTCCTATTAAATGCCTTAAAGAAGCAGAAACCAATTCTTGATAAATATTATGGAATAAATCCTCTCTGAGAATTTTAATCTTGAGAATTGAATTATAAATAAAATGGAGATTTAAGACCAATTGCTTTATCATATCATTTATTTCTTTTGGGTTATTTTCTACATTTGAAAATATCCAATTGCCAAAATTCCGTTCAAAATCACTGAAATCGTTAGAAAAATTATTCAATAAACCAAAAATATTTTTTAAATCAATAAGTTCAAATTCAATTTTGCTCAAAACAACTCGGATTAAAATTATTTTTATTAATAAGGTTAAATAAGTGTGTGTAAGAAATAATTCTTTATTACAGTTCTTCTCACTATAAATTTTGATGAATATATTTTTCCATTCATTAAATTCTTCATTGTTTTGAAGATTATATAATCCAAATAGAGAATCTAAGATTTGGTATGTATTTTTAAAAATATCTGAATGTGTTCCAAATAAATGAGCGATTAATTCTCCAGAGAGAGCTCCTATTTCAATCAATAAAAAATCCTTTGACTTTTAGTTTTTATATTAATTATTACTTTTTATTAAGATTTTTATTATTTTTTATTTTATTAATATATAATAACAATGCAATTCAAACTCTGCGAATCGGTAATAAATGGATTTAAATTTGGTTGTCAGATATGCGGAAATTGTTGCAAAGGTAAAAAAGAAGGTTATATTTTTATTTACAAACCTGACTTAGAGAAACTATTTGAATATTTTAAATGTACTACTGAGGCGAAAAAACATGAATTCGCAAAAAAGCATTTAGAGATTATTTCGCAAAATTTTGTTTATAAAGATAATAATACAGATGTAAAAAAGAACTATTATTATGATACTCTTGTATTTAAGTTAGTTGGAGATAATGAAGAGTGTTGTTTTCTTGGAGAAAAAAATATGTGTAAAATTTATTCAGGTCGGCCTTTTCAATGCATTTCATATCCAGTTTGGCGGATAATCCTTACTATTAAGAAGAATTGGGATGAAAATTTAAAAAAATGTAAAGGAATTAATCACACTAATGGAGAATTTTTCTCTAAAAAAAGGATTTTAGATATTTTAAAGAAAGAATTTCAATTAGAAAAGGACTTTTTCTTAGAGATGAAAGCTCATAATTTCAAAATAAAGGAAGTTTATCCATTTTTAGAATATATCAATATAGATTAGATTTAGATATTATTTACCATGGAACTTTCTTTAAATCGAGATAATATGCAACAACATTTGAAAAAATTGCAACTAATGGTGTGGAGATAAAAATAAAAATTATAAAATACCATGGTATGGGAAAAATCGGATACACAATAATAACTGAGAAAGCAATAAAATCTAATTGATCTATCAAAAAAATTTGTCCGCTTCTTTCTTTTCCCATTCGTCTTTTTATAAAACTACCAATTAAATCTCCAATTGGTGCCCCTATACTCATAAGGAGGATTCTTAAGAGAAAATTATTAAATTTATCTCTAATTTCTACAAAAAAGAGTATATCCTCTTGACTAAAAAGCTTTAAAACAGTTGAGCTAAGTTCAAATCGATATTTTGTAATGTCAGCAAGAGGAAAGTATATAAAAAAGGTAATCAAACAGATTAAGAAACTAAAAGATATTCCAATAATAATGCCATTCCAAGTTTTTCCATCACCAAGAATTCTCTTGTTAGTGTTTTTCCACATTCTACCTCCATCAATAGGATAAAGTTTTACTGGAAATTTTCCAGCAAATGTCATACATGCATTACTGAGAAAAGCTGGTAATAAGCAGAAATATGTCAAACCCAGAAGAACTAACCAATCGTAAATTGAAAAAATAAATATAACTAAGCAGAAATGGATAATAAAGAGAATTCCAAAAATAATTATATATCTTTTAAGCCACATAAGATCTTCTTGCTTTAGATTCGGATCACTAAATATTTTTTCTAAAATAGAATCAAATCCTTTAAGTTATTTGAAGTTATATAAATTTTAATTAAGAATACAATCTAAAAATTTTATTAATTATTTTTAAAATTAAGTTAATAATATTTAACTATTATAGAAAATAAATTAAATGTTTTATTATTCAAATTATTGTTTATAATTAGAAGGGGAAAAATTTGAAAATCGGGTTATTCGTCTGCGACTGTGGGTCGAACATCGCTGGAGTATTAGATATTAAGGCTATGTTGGAGCATTTTAAAACATACCCAGATATCTATGTTTTTGAAGATAAATATTTATGCGCTGAATTGGGATTAAATTTGATTGCGGATGAAATAAAGGAAAATAAAATAGATAGAGTAGTAATTGCTGCTTGTTCTTTCAAATTACATGGAGAGATATTTCGGAATTCAATTGAAAAGAGTGGAATCAATAGATATTTGATATCTTTTGCAAATATTCGGGAACAAAATTCATGGGTCCATGCAAATGAACCCAAAAGAGCTACACAAAAGGCTATAGACCAAATTGATATGTCGATTGAACGAGTAAAATTATTGGAACCTTTAACACGAAAAAAGGCAAAAATTACACCTTCGGTATTGATTATTGGGGGAGGTATTGCTGGAATTAAAGCGTCATTACAAATTGCTGATGCGGGATATAAAGTGTATCTTGTTGAAAAAGAGCCTACGATTGGAGGAAAAATGGCTTTATTTGATAAAACCTTCCCAACTCTAGATTGTAGCATTTGTATTTTAGGACCTATAATGGTTGAAGTAAAAGATCATCCAAATATTGAATTATTAACTTATGCAGAAGTAAAAAACGTATCAGGTTATATTGGAAATTTTAAAATAACTATTGAAAAAAAACCTCGATTTATTTTTGAAGACAAATGTGTTGGGTGCTTTGAGATATGTAGAGAAGTTTGCCCAATTGATGTTGAAGATACTTTTTTCCCAAGAAAAGCAATAGATGTTTCATATCCACAGGCTATACCATTATTTCCAAATATATTAGAAGAATATTGTATAGGATGTAAAGCATGCGAAATAGCATGTGGAGAACGGGAAGCAATTAATTTTTCTCAGACTAACGAAACAAAAAAATTTAAAGTTGGTGCAATTATTGTTGCAACGGGATATAAAACATTCGATCCATCAATTTTGGGAGAATATAATTATACAAGATATCCTGATATAATTACAGGATTGGAGATGGAAAGATTACTTAATACAGATGGGCCGACTAAGGGAGTGATTTTAAAACCTTCTGATAGTAGTATTCCAAAACGTATTTCTTTTATATTGTGTGTTGGCTCAAGAAATAAGAAACTAGGTCATGAATATTGTAGCCAAGTTTGTTGCAATTATTCTGTAAAACAAGCAATTTTAGCTAAAAAACAAATTAAAAATTTAGATATAGTAATATATTATACAGATATTAGAGCCATAGGAAAATTTTGTGAAGAGTTTTATAATAGGGCGAGAGAAGAATTTCAGGTTAGGTTTATTAAAAGTAATATTTCAACCATTATTAAAAGTGATACAACCAATGAATTATTAATAAGAGGAGAGAATATTTTAGATGATCATTTATTTGAAAATCCTACAGATTTAGTAGTCTTAGCTGTTGGAATCGAACCAGCTGAAGGAACGGAGGAATTGGCACAAACCTTAAATATTTCAACAGATACTTACGGATTTTTATTAGAAAGTCATCTCAAAGTTAGACCTTCAGATTCATCAGTTAAAGGGATTTATATTGCAGGAGCAATTCAGTTTCCAAAGGATATTCCGAATAGTATTAGTCAAGCGGAATCTACTGCTTCCAAAACAATTGCTCTTTTAACTAAGGGTGAAATAGAAATAGATCCATTAGTTGTGCGATATAACCGTGATTTATGCGATTTATGTCGCTTATGTGAAAATGTCTGTGGATTTAATGCCATTGAGATTAAGGGAGATAAACTCACTATTATTAACGCTAATTGCGTAGGTTGTGGAGCATGCACAGCTATGTGCCCAAAAAATGCGTTGACTGTTCCAGGATTTACTAAAGAAGAAATCATAAAACAATTAAAAGTCATAACCGATAAAAAAAAAGAGTCACCTTTAATTGTGACATTTCTTTGTAATTGGTGTTCTTATCTTGGTGCAGACTTAGCAGGGACAAGTAAAATTCAATATCCAACCAATACTAGGCCAATTCATGTGATGTGTACGGCTATGATTGACCCCGCTTTAGTTTTTGAAGCTTTATTCAATGGTGCAGATGGCGTTTTAATAGCCGGTTGCCATCCTCAAGATTGCCATTATAAAACAGGATTCATTAGAGCAGAAAATAGATATGAAAGTATAATTTCAATGCTCGAAGAATTAAAAATAAATAATAATAGGGTTAAAATAATAAGTATTTCTGCAGGAGAAAGCCAAAAATATGCTGATACGATTAAAGAATTTTCTGAAACCCTTAAAAACTTAGGTCCAATATCTAAAGATCTTAAAAATGTTAAAAAATATGAATAAAAATTATGCAAAACAAATCTATTTCTTATACAATAATAGCAAACCTTCTGTGGAGTTTCATCCCCATTGTTGTTTTAGATTTATTTAATGAAATTTCCGTTCTTATGGTTGTTTTTTTAAGATTTTTTGTGTCTGGAATTATTTTTGTTAATTATTGCAATAATGCTTAGATATGTTCATGAAAAAACTAGTAAGATAAATGCTTATTTATTATTAAGCAGAAATAAGGTATCCTCAAAGAAATTAGTTATTAAATTATTAAAAATTAATGGAATTTATGGTGTTGATTCATTAATTGGAACATATGATCTAAT
>JAHLWH010000183.1 GCA_019058015.1 Promethearchaeota archaeon
ATTACCGATATCTATTTTAATATTTTCAAGCGTTTGTTAAATTTGTGGTCTTTTTGTTATATCCGCTTTGTTTGTCTTAATACGTCCAATATTTAAATATTTATCAAAATCTTTATTTGCTTTTTTTTTTTCCTCAGAAATATCAATTACTTCAACCTTTGCGCCATAATCACAAATAACAACAGAAAATTGCAAACCAAGCTGGCCAAAACCGCCAGTAACAATAGCAACTCTATCATCCAATCTAAACAGATCTTTCAAAACTTATTCTCCTTTATATTTGATTTTGTTTTATATATCATTTCACAAAATTCTCTTACAGCGCCATATCCACCTGCTTTTTTAAGAATTAAATTAGAAGCTTTTTTAACATAAGGAAATGCGTCTCCTACAGCAACACCCATTCCTAAATAATTCATACATTTGATATCATTAATATCATTACCAACAAAAGCCGCATTATCAGGAGATATTTTTTTCTCATCAAGAATTTCCTCAAGTAGCGCAAGTTTATTCTCTACTCCAGAATAACAATCTATTCGGAGTTTCTCTGCTCTTTTTTCTACAACCTTATTGACCTCAGATGATATTATCAGAAAATCAACTCCAACCTCCTTGAGCATTTTTAAGCCATATCCATCACTACGGTTGGACATCACACATTCTACGCCATTTTCATTAGTAAAAACAAAATTGTTGGTAAAAACTCCGTCAAAATCAAAGAAGACTATTTTTAGATTTTTAATTTTTTTTTTAAGTTTAAAATGAGAAAATTTCATAATTATTCTAAATCATCTAATTTTATTTCTTCTTCTACTTTGAGAGAAACTTTTAGCTTTTTACCTATTACTCTATTAAGATAATATGGTGGTAGTCCTCCGGCAGGCGTCTTTATAGTAATATCATTCTCTGTTATTATAGTCCCCTTTTCAAGATCTTTAGAAGTGTATATGCTCTTACCCATTTTTTTTCTTGCCTCTTTTTCACAATCCATAATAGTTTTGTTTGCATTACCCAGAGATATTTCGATTCTTTTAAGATCCCTTATCTGTTTTCTAAGACCTTCAGGTTCCAAAGAAAATTTATGATCTGTCCCCTTCCATGAATGATTTAATGTAAAGTGTTTTTCAAAGACTACTGCTCCCATCATATAGGCAAGAACAGGTGCAAGTATCCCGTTATCATGGCCAGAGTAGCCTATAATAGCATCAGGAAATTCTTTCTCCAACTTTTTGATAACTTTAAGATTTAAATCTTTATATTCGGTTGGATATCTAGAAGTACAATGAAGCAAACATATTTTATCATTATATTCTCTAACAGCGTGATAAGCTATTTTAATTTCTTCAAGAGTAGAAGCCCCGGTTGAAATAAAAAGCGGTTTATTTAATTTTGCTACATATACTAGAAGTGGTATATTTGTTAGGTCACCTGATGATAATTTAAAACTTGTTATCCCAAGATCTTCTAAAAAATCTACACTATCATGTTCAAATGGAGTACACATAAATTCAATATTATTTTCTTTAGCGCATTTCATAAGTTCTTTATACTCATCTACTCCGAACTCAAGATATTCCCTGTGTTCACCGTATGTATAACCATAACTATTTTCATTATCATACAATCTGTTATAATAAGATTTAGTGAATAGTTTTTTGTTATTGCGTTTTTGAAATTTTACGGCATCAGCTTCAAAAAGCGCTGCAATCTTAATCATCTTTTTAGCTATTTCAAGATCCCCCTGATGATTATGCCCTATTTCAGCAATAAAAAAAGGTGGACCTTCGGTTGAAATTCTGCTTTTACCGAATTCTATAATTTTTTGAGCGGTCATTATTTTTTCTTAGAATTTTTTATTTTTTTAAATTTTATAATCTTATTTATCTATTTTTTCAAAAATATAATCAAATATTGGAC
Source organism: Promethearchaeota archaeon (assembly GCA_019058015.1). Classification (GTDB taxonomy): domain Archaea; phylum Asgardarchaeota; class Lokiarchaeia; order Sigyniarchaeales; family SOKP01; genus 6H3-1. The sequence goes on from JAHLWH010000183.1 coordinate 1,921, forward strand.
TTTTACCATGCTGATTTTTTTGAATTATTTTAAATTTATATTTTTCTAATAAATTACAAATCCTAATTGTATCCGCGGAATTAATATCTATCTCAACTTGAATTGTTTTTAATAATTTACTACTTAAAATTTTATTTGCACCTTTTAATATATAAAACTCATGACCATCAACATCTATTTTTAAATGATTTGGTAAATCTAAATTCATTTTAGTAACAATATCGTCTAAAGAATATTTAAATATCTTTTGTGAAAAAACAAAATTTTTTCTGTATTGCGAAGTATAACTTTCTTTATTAATTCCAGGGTGTTCTGCAGAACCGCTAAAAATACTATTGTATTTAAATTCATCAATTCCAGAAGTGTCTGACAAAGTTATATTTAGTGGAATTATTTTTTCATGAAAATTATTTAAATATATATTATAACAAAGGTTTTTAAAAGTACTGAAGCCAGGTTCAAATGAATAAATTTTACATTTTCCGGAAGTGTTAATATATGCAACAAATGAGTAGGCTCCAATGTTAGCTCCAATGTCATAAAAAACATCATTTTCCTTAATAAAATCTTCTATCCATTTAACAGTTTTAGGTTCCTTTTTACATGAGTTAAGGCGATAAAGCACCCTTGTTGAATCAACATGAATTTTTATTAATTTATTTTTGTAATCTAAATATCCAATATTATTATTTAAGATAGAACTTAATATATTGGTTCTCCATGTTAATGGCAAAAAATTCACTATTCTATCGTTAAGAAAGATTATTCTAAAAAAATTATACACTCTTTTAAATAGAGCTTTTATTATCATAATAGAAATATATATTTTCTACGAACTAATAATTTATATTGATTTAAATATTTTAATATCATTTAATTTGAGAAGAATGGTAAAATTATAGCAATAAAAAGTCAATCAAAATTCTCTTTAGTTGTCGTACAACATTAAAAAATATCTTTAAATCTAAGAAATTCTTCCTTTTTATTGGTTTAAACCTTTTTTCAAATAATTTAATTTCTTTATAATTTTTAATTACTTGTAAATGCATTTCGCTAGAACTTCTGGATCCAAAATAAACACGAATCATTTGACTTTCTAATTCAAAATTTTTTGCATCTACCTTAATACTTGAGATCTTCACTGTCGGATAATCGATTTCCATAAAATTTATTCCTCCAAATGCGGCTGCATATTGATCTTGTACGCCACTTTCTAAACTAAGCTCTTCTATTTCGAGTTTATATGCGAATTCTGCTATTTGATAAGGATCAATCAAGGCAACAGCAATACTAGAACTAGCGCTTATTAATTTCATTTATTCTATATTTACTTATTGATTTTATAAATATTTTACTAAGCTAAACAATTAAAGTAAATCTTTTTAAATATGTTAAAGATTACAAATCTGATCTTAATCTTTTTCTTTACTTGGGAAAAATCTGATTAAGACTTTGGATATGTTTTTATTAAGCCCTTTTAGGTTTCTTGAGAAGATGTCTCTACTAAGTAGTTCATTTATTTCTTCTTTAGTAATTGTCTTAGTAACATAAATTATAAGATAAAAAACAATGAAAAAAACACCCAATTCTATTGAATCTTTTAAAATCCTTTTAAAAATATCATGAATTAAAAAATTCTCAAAATTAATAAGATTTAAAATAAAAAATGAAAATATTAAAGAGATTAACAAACTAATTAAAAATAAAATTAGCATCTTTAATATCGGCCAAATTTTTAAATTTACCTCTTTAACACTTCTAGTTTTAAAAATTAACCAATTAACAAATAAATTAAAAAAAGAGAATAAAACCACAAATATTATATAGCCTGAAAAACCCCAAAAATAAATTACAAATAATGAAAAAAGAAGGTCTAATATTCTTAATATAATATCTCTTTTAAATATTAATTTCGGTTTATTGATTGAAACCAAAATTGCATTTAAATAACTATAAAGTATAAATGCAAACCCATCAAATAACAGAATCTGAATAAAAAAAGCTATCAATAGATAATTTTCAGTATAAATTAACAAAATATATACATCAATGAAAAAAAATAAAATAGCTGAAATAATGCAGTGTATTAAAATACCATATTTTGAAATCATATAAACAGTATATTCCAACTTTTCATATTGTTTTTTTGCACTTAATTCCGAAAAAATAGATAATAATGGAGTACCTGAAGCTCCAGATGCTTGAAGTGCAAAATTTCTACTGTTTCTACTTATTTTGTAATATGTCAAATATTCAGGACTTCCAGAATAAAATAAAAAATTCTGCTTTATATAAAGTACCCCTTGACTAACAGAGCTTGCCACCTGGAAATATATTCCAAATTCTTTAGAAATTTTAAATACTTGCCTAATATTTAATAGATTATTCTTTTTCTTAGCCTTCGGTACAATCCTAATAATGAAAATTATTGAGAAAAATACTGGAATTAAATATGAAAGAACATTAGCAAGTGATAATAGAATAATTGGATTTTCGGGAGAATTAAAAAAAATTATTGTATATAGAGCAAGGAGTAATAGAATTCTAGAGAGGTTTATAATAGCTACTTCTTTAAATTTATAAAAACCTCTTAAAGTAAATGCACATGTGTTTATCATTATTTCAAAAACAATAATAGGAGAGAGAATAACGTAAATTTGAAAAAGAATATTTTGATTAATGAAAATTATAAAAATTAGGAAAATGATAATCCAACAAACCAATGAGATTAATAATCTTAAAAATAAAATACTATAAATCAAGCTTCTAAGTTTATCTATCTCATTTTTATAATTATATTGAGGGATATATTGATTTAATATTAAATTTGCAGCAGGCGGGAAAAATGCAAATAAAATACCAAGGATTGAAACCGTATATAGACCTAATATAAGAAATGCCCAGCTTTCTTCTGATAGTAATCTAGCTATAAAAAATGAAGATAGAATTGTTATGAAAAAGGATCCATAAGTTTGTATAATGGTATAAAAATTTCCTTTTATAATTTTTTCAGAGGTTGATTCTTTAGGTTCATTCATTTACATTAATACAATTATTTATTCATTAAAAAAATTTATAAAATCTACGCAAATCTCTACCATTTTTTACATTTTAATGTTAAAAATAAAAGACAGCAAAAACATTTTAATAATAATATATAAATCTAAAAAAATTAAATAAAAAATAAAATATTAAGAATTATTCTTTTTTAAATTGAAATTCTATTGACTTAATATCTCTAGCTTTTAATTTGATATTACAATATGGACAATTTAATTCAATTTTATCCTTTAATTTTGAAATTATATTATCTTTTAAAGAAGCCAAACAATCTTTATTTGGACAAATGTTTAATGTTTCAATTACTTTCTCTTTATCTCTTGTTAAATCACCGAAACTAATTTCAAGATTTTTGGCAGTTACCTTATCTGAAATGGTATCTTTATTTTTTTCAATATATTCCTTTAAAAATTGAGCGTTTGTTCCAATCGTTAAAGATATTTTTTCTCCTACTTTAAAATTGTTTTTTTTCCGAGAAAATTGAATATTTCTTACTAAATCATTTACCACGCGCTCAGCTAAGAGTTCTTCATCAAGGCTAATATCCAAATAAATATTACATAGTTTTGATTCTGCCTTAAGGAGATTTTTTGTTGGCTTTATAGATTTAACAATCTCTAATTCTTTAACATTTCCCATTTGTTTTATTACATCTGGGAATATAATCTCCGGCATCCCATCTTTGGGTTCAATTATTATTTTTCTATTTGGCCATCTTAACCTAATTTTATGTTCATCTTTTATAGAACGGATGATTTCTATCAGATCTCTCGTAAATTGCATTTTTTCTTCTAATTCCAAATCAATTACTTCTCCTTTGACTTCCGGCCAGTCTTGCAAGTGAATGCTCTTAGTTTCCCCTAAACCCATTGATTTAAGAAATGGTTTAAACATTTTTAGGAAAATTTCTTCACTTAACATTGGATTTATGGGAGCTAGTAATAAAAGAACTTTAAATAACACATCGAACAGCACAGCCATAATTTGAAATTTGTTTGGATCCTCGGAATATAATTCAATTTTCTCCCGGTTTAGCATTATGTACCACCGGCTAATATCATTTACTATTAGATCTCTCAGTTGCTGTGTAATCCACGGAAGTTTATACTTATCAGATAGTTCTGTAACATTTTTAATTGTAGAATTTACTCTTGAAAGTAGCCATTTATCTAATTTGTTTAATCTTTCTATATTGATTTCCACTTTTGAAGGATCAAATTTGGCTAAAGTAAATTTCTCATTTGCATACACATAGATATTCCAGAGTGTATTAATGATTTTATAAGTATCTGTATATTCTTTTACGCTAAAATTTAAATCACGACCGGGTTGGGTCGCACCAATTGAATAAAAGCGAAAAGTTTCAATTCCCTTAATATCGGAATATTTTTTATTATTTTTTATTTCTTTTAGAGTTCCATTAATGAGATCTTCAGGGCCGAAAAAAGTTCCACGCGATTTACTTAATTTTTGATTATCTCTTAATACCCAACCGTGCATATAACAAGCATCATAATTTTTACGTTTAGATGAAACCATTGCACTACATAAAAGACTATTAAACCATCCTCTAATCTGGTCCTTTCCTTCTATAATAAAATTTGCTGGAACCCATGTATCATAATGTCTTTTTCCATCATAAACTTCTTGAGCTGCCCACATTACAGAGCCAGAATCTAACCAAACATCTAAAATATCAGGTATTCTTTTTTTAGTTCCTATTTTGCATTTTTCACATTTCCAGGTAACCTTATCGATCCAAGGACGATGTAAATCTTCAGGACATTCTCCAGCAATTTCTTTCAATTCTTTTCCTGAACCAATTACAGTAGTATCACTACAATCTTCGTTATCACAGATCCAAACACTCAAAGGAACTCCCCAGAATCTTTGCCTTGAAATACACCAATCTTTTAAAGAACTTAACCAACTTTTAAACCATCTATTTCCAGCCCAATCAGGAACCCAGTAAATTTCCAAATTTTTTTCTAACATTTCAGAAATAAGAGGTTCAGTTTTAAAAAACCATTGGTCTGTTGCTCTATACACTAATTTTGAATCGCATCGCCAGCAATGTGCATATTCATGCTCTATTTCATTCGTTAATAAAAGTGTTCCTTTTTCCTTCAATAAATCTAATATTTCTTGATTGGCATCAAAAACAAATTGTCCTTCAAATTTTCCTGCTTCTTTTGTATATATCCCTCTAATATCAACAGGTGTAAAAACTGGTATATTATTAGCCACACCAACCTCAAAATCTTCTGGTCCATGTCCTGGAGCAGAATGTACCAATCCCACACCTTCTGATGCAGAAACGTATTCATCTGATAAAACAATCGAATGAACTGTATCACTTTCTTTAGCTAATTCTTTTTGATAGGGAACCTCTTCTAAAAGTGGATGGATATATTTCATCCCTTCAAGGGCTTCACCCTTATATTCCTCCACAATCTTGAATTTATATCCCAACTCTCCAGTTATAACAAAAGTTGAGGAGCTTTTTGATAAAATCCAATATTCATTTAAATCTTCAATTTTAACTTTCACGTATTCAGCATATGGATTTGCCATAATTGCTTCATTAGCAACTAAAGTCCAAGGGGTCGTTGTCCAAATAATAAAATAGGTGTTTTCCATATCAATGGATTTGAGTTTTAAGAATAAACTTACATCCTTAATATTTTTATAATCGAATTCATGTTTGGCTAAAGCGGTTGCACATCTCGGGCAGCAATTTTGGGGTCTATAAAATCTATATAGTAAGTTATTCTCCCATGCTTTCTTTAATGTCCACCAGATACCTTCGAGATAACTATTTTTTAAAGTGATATATGGATTGTCCCAATCCCAAAAATAACATCCTAATCGTTTAAATTGTTCATTCATAATTACACGATTGTCTTCAGCAAATTTCTTACAATTTTTAATGAATTTATCTACTCCATATTCGAAAATTTCTTGCTTATTTTTAATTCCTAGTTGTTTTTCCATTTGGACCTCAATGGGCAATCCATGAGTGTCATATCCTGGAGTATCTGTAACCTTAAACCCTTTCATTCGTTTATATCTAATTAGATAATCTTTCAATATCTTATTCCAAGCGGTTCCAAGATGAATTGACCCGGTAGTATAGGGAGGTCCATCAATAAATCTCCAAGTTTCTCTACCTTCTTCTTTTTTTCTTATTAAGGAATATATATTCTCCCTTTTCCAATAGTCCAGTATTTTTTCTTCTAATTTTAATAACTCCAACTTTTTATCCAATGTTTCCATGAAAATTATCTACTTCTTTATGTTAATTGTTTATTATAAGAGAATTAGATTAAAAAATTTAATCAAATCTTATAAAAAGATTAGATTTGAATTATAGAATTTAACATTTTCTAAAAAACTAATTTAAAAAATGATGACTTTCATTTTACGGCATCATATGTGGAGGCGGAGTTTTTAAACAAAATCCACATTTACCAAATGAAGAAATTGTTTGATCCCAACAATGTTTATGATATAATCTCTCACAATATGGACATTCCGTTCGACATTGATTATCATCAGCAGACGCAATAGGTAATTTACATGCACCGTCTGGACATTGAATTTGATGACAAATTACACATGAAATAACCGAAACTTCAAAAATCTTTTTAGATATCGTGTTAAATAAATCAATTAGATATGTAAAAGGCGTCCAGTCATCAAAGAATTGCTGAATAGATGTTTCCAGTTTCTTTTTTATTGGCTCGTGGATTTTATCTTCAAATTCATTTAATACTTTAAGTTCGGGAGGATTCATAGGATAATTTGGGGGTAAAATTGCTTGAAATTCAAAAATAATATTCTCGGTTTTCATTTTACCTTTCATTTTCAGATTAATTGTATTTGTGAAAGCGTCAAATTGAAGCTCATCAATGCCACCTTTTAATAAATTAATCTCAAAATTTACTCTCGAATTTTTATCAACTAGCCAAGATATTTCTCTTAAAATGTCCACTACTTCTGATTGTTTAGGTATCCAACTATTGATAGAGTCTAACTTGGAAGGAGAAATTTGTATTAAACTATTTAATTCTGGGCTGTAATGCAAAACGGGTGGGTTTGGATATTTACTAATATCTACCTCTAAATCGTATTCTTTAAATCCATATGTAAGTAAATGAACATTCAACTTTGAAATGTTTCCCTCTATTGGTTCAGCTTGATATTCTCCTGATATTTTTTTGAATTGAACTTCAATATCTTTTACGAAAAATAATTTATTTTCGATTTCTCGTATTAACTCTACAATATGTGGAGGTGATTTTGAGTTCCATTTTTTAAGCAAATTAAGTACTTTCTTTGGTTCTCCTAAAAGATTTATTACTTCTTCTGGAAATGTAATGATGGGTTTTTCAGGGTAGTTATTGAAATCAATCTCGATGATAAATGTTTTTTCTAAGGTAATTGTGAGATACACGTTGATATCTGCTTTATTTTTTTCTTTTTGATCAATTGGATATTCCATTTGGATTAATCCTAATTCTGTAATGACTTCTAAAGGCATAGTAAATGCTTCTTCAGTAAAAGATTGCATTTCTGGTTTTGGAGATTGAAAAGATTCCTCCTTCGGTTTTTCTTCTTCATAATAGTCAGGAGTAATGAATGAGTCTTGTTGAAGAGATATTTCTTCTGCAGGATATTTGGAATAATCTGGAGTAATATACTCTTCTAATTTTTCAACAGGAGGTTGAATAGGACCTAAATCTTCTACAATTTTTGCCGTTCCACTTAAAGCACTTTGAATTTTATCTTTTAATTCTTTTATTATATCAACAACTCTTGAATCAGGAGTCCAATTCTTTATTTTATCAAGATTTATATCTCCTAATAAATCTTTTATCTCTTGATGAAGTATTATTTGAGGAGGGGCATGAGGAAAAGTTTCATCAAATTTCACCTCTATAATGAATTTTTGTTTTGAGGTTTCATATACAGCTCCATATAAATGAGCAATATTTCCAGATACCATCCAAAAAGAAAATTGTGATGCGATAATTTGAGCTTCTTTTAAAATTCTCTGCTTTTCCATAATTAATCAAAAAATTTTCTTTAAATTCATAAATTATGTATTAAAATCATACTTCTGGAATAAAAATATATGTGAAATGGCTATAAATTTTTATGCTCTTTCATAAAATTTAGACCTTCATCTAAATTGAAGATTTTCAATTTATTTCCTAATATTTTTTTGAGCTTAGATATATTGAGTGAAGCATTTTTTGGTCTAATGGCTTTTTGTTTAAAAAAATCAATTGGGTGGATTAATTTTTGTGAAAAACTAAAAATTTCAGCACATTTTACTGCAATTTCATATCGACTTAGTGCATAATCTCCAGCAGTATGAATGATCCCTGATTTATTATAATCAATTAAATGGAGTAAAATTTCCGCCAAGTTATTTGCTAAGGTTGGTGAATTTATTTGTTCAGTAACAATATTTATTTTATTACCTTTTTCTAGATTATTTAATATCCAAGTTATGAAATTTTGCCTATACGGATACCAACCATACAAAACAGCAGTTCTACAAATCAAATAATCAACTCTTGTTTTTATAATGCGTTTTTCACCTTCAAATTTCGTTTTTGCATAGTAGCTTAATGGCTTCGGTTCATCAATTTCTGAATAATCTCCTTTTTTCCCGTCAAATACAAAATCTGTTGAGAGGACTATTATTTTTGAATTAATTTCCCTACATCCTAAAGCTACATTTTCAGGACCAAGAATATTTAAATCATGAGCGAGTTTCTTCTCATCTTCACATTTATCAACATCAGTATAGGCTGCAGTTAAAATAACAGTATCTGGGTTTATTTTTTTTATAGTCTCGATAGTTTTTTCCTTATTTGTTATATCAATTCTCTGAAAATCAATTTCTTTTGGGATTGTATTGTTTTGAATGTCTGCAGCAATTGGAATAAATTTATGGCTGTAGAGTTCATTTTGAATATAGTAAATTAATTTACTCCCTAAAAACCCATTTGCTCCTATTAATAGAACTTTTTGCAAGATTTCTTAAAACCAATTTTACGTAAAATTTTTAACGATCCTTATACATTTCTTCATAATATTTGAGATACTCTTCATTGACTATATGTTCTAACCAATCTTGATTTTGTAAATACCATTGTACTGTATCTTTTAATCCATCTTCAATATTGGTTTTTGGTTCCCAAGATAACTCATTTTTAATTTTATTAAAATTAATAGCGTATCTTAAATCATGCCCAGGTCGGTCTTTTACAAATTTTATTAGAGTTTCTGGTTTATTTAAAATAGATAAGAGCTTTTTAACTAAATCTAAATTTGAAATTTCAGAATTCCCTCCAATATTATAGATCTCTCCAGAAATTCCATGCTTTAAAACTAAATATATAGCTTCACAATGATCTTCTACAAAAATCCAATCTCTAATATTTTGTCCGGTTCCATAGATTGGTAATTCTTGATTATTCATCGCGTTGTTGATCATTAAAGGTATTAATTTTTCAGGAAATTGATAAGGACCGTAATTATTTGAAGAACGGGTGATATTGACTGGTAAATTGAAAGTTTTAAAATATGAGCGGACGATTAAATCTGCCGATGCTTTACTTGCAGAATAAGGGCTATTTGGTTTTAGTAGTAGGTCTTCAGTAAAAGCAGGATCTTTAAAATTTAATGATCCATAGACTTCATCGGTCGAGATTTGGATAAATTTTTTAATTTTTAATTTTTTTGCTACGTTCAATAAAGATTGAGTTCCTAAGATATTTGTTTTTATGAAAATATCTGGATTATCAATAGACCTGTCTACATGTGATTCTGCCGCAAAATTTACTAGATAATCGACATTTTCATAGTTTACGATTTCTAAAATATGTTCAAAATCACAAATATCGCATTTATAAAATTTATATATTTTCTCATCAAAACCTTCAAATTCTATTAGATTTTCGGGATTTCCAGCATATGTTAAATAATCTACATTAATTATTCTGTATTCTTTTTGATTTTTTAACATATAGTGAATAAAATTGCTCCCAATGAAGCCCATACCGCCTGTTATTAAAATATTTTTAATAAAATACCACCTGTTAACAAAATCTTTTTTTTATAAATAATTAATAAATTTCATACATTCTAAATTTTTTTCATACATTCTAAATTTATATTATTAAAGAAATGGAGAACTTGTATTAACTTTAATTAAAAGATATATATCTTCAGAATTATTGAAACGTAATTTCTATTAAATATAAAACTTTATTCAATTACTTTAAACTCTTTTTTTGTTCTCTTAAATATTTTATGAGAGAATTTAGAATTAGAACAGATTCAAGAGAGTGATTTTTAAAAAGTATTATTATTTTAGACAATTCTTTTCGTTGCTTATGCTCTAATTGTGTTAAAAGATCCTTAGCTCTTCTATATATTGTTATCTTTGAAGCATTAATTTTATTTCCAATTTTCATAACATTTATTGGTTCATTAAAATATTTGGTACATAAATAAATTGCACCAGTGGCAATTCCTTTGAGGTTTTTCTTTCCAATAGAAAACCTGTTATTCATTGCATTTTCAACCAATTTTATAGCGATCTTCTTTACTATAGGTGATAAACTAAAATCATCAACAAATTTATCTATATACTTCTTAATTTTATCAATTCTTTTTATGGGAAAATTTTTGTAAGAGAAGGAATCAAGAGTAATTTGTTTTTTTTTAGTTTGGAGATCAGAATATAATAAATCCGCCATTTTATTATCTTTTATATATTTAATAAACTCCCTATTCCCAAAACAATATTTTTCCTTTAATAAAATCTTGCTTGCACTTGCTAATTCAGCTAATTCCATTCTAGAGTGAGAATTGTATAATGCACTATTAGCTAATTCTACCACATGATTAAATTCATCTAATAATTTCCCTTCAAAACCCATAAAATCAGCAAATTCTTTATGGTTTAAGATTTTGATATGTTCTCTAAAAAATATCTTGACATCTCTCGGAATTTCTTGATGTAATCTTTTTGATGCACCCAACGGGACTAAAATTAACATTTTTTCCTTTCCTTGATAACCTCTTTGACATTTCCTGATTGCTTTTTTCATAGAATATCCAATATAAAAATCCACATTTATTTCTTTAATTTCTTCTTTTATTTTTTTAATCACATTTTGTTTAGATTCGATTGCACCTTTAAAAACTTCATTTCTCATAATAGTTAAATCAGGAGCCTTTGTGTTATCTCTTAAACTTGTTTTAGATTCTATAAAAGTATTACATTCCAAATTTCTCGTATGTTCTATACAAATCCTCTCAACACTCCAATGGGTATTTTTACCCGCTTCTATTGTAATATCAAAATTATTAGGAAAATATCCAAGTTTTTCTTCGACCTCAGAAATTCTTATTCCTCTTTTATTAAATGCAGATAATATACTAGTGTGTCCATATTTTATGAATTGTTCTAAGGTTGGTACTTGCCTTTTTCCAAGTTTAATTCCTTCTAAATTAAATAATTTATTTTTTACATCTTTTATAACTGGTTCTAAAAAATCTGGTGCGCTTTGGCTATTCAAATCCTTATATTTTTTGTGATCGTAAAGATTTTCATAACCCAACTTTCTAAACATATTATTTAAAGTAATTCCTTTTGTATAGGCTATAGTTAATAAGCTTCCATAACCACATTGGGTAATTTGATCTAAAGTGGGCGCTTCTTTGATTCCAAGTGGTGCTTGATTGTGTATTTTTCTTTTCTTGTTGATTTTATTTACTACATCTTCGATAATTTTTTTAAATATATCTGGTGCTGTATTTTTATTTAAATCCCTATATTTAGTATCCCGTACAACTTCTCGAGATTCTAAACCATATTCTTTCACTTTCTTTTGTACAACATCAGGTTGTATTGTCAATCCTTCTATTTCCTCCATTTTTGAGATTTTGTTTGTAGTGTAATTAGTGCTCTTAAGCTAATGGATAATATATTTCTCAATCCATTTCTCACTATTAATTATTTTAATTTTATATAATAATTCTTCTTTTTCATTAGGTTTGAGCTTTTCATAATTTTTTACAAATTTCTTGAAATCAGGTCTTAGTATAAAACCATAATTGACATGGCCATACTTCTTATCTTCACAGTTAGAATATTCTTTATATAAAGTTGTTAATTTAGGATATAATAAGTTATTATCAAAAATTTTTTCATCAAATTTCTTCTCAATTTCAGGTAGAAAATCGTTCATTTTTTAACGTGTTCCAATTAAAACTTCCTACATTTTTCTACAGAAACATTAATAATTTTTAACATATAACTTAATTGACCTTAACAATTTTTAATAAAATAGATTATCACAAATTCTGCCTTTTGTTAAATCCTTATCATCTCAGAAAAAATAAAATCCTTATTTTTAATTGGATACTTCTTCCTCTTTTTAGTTTTTTGAAAACTTTTATATTCCTTTATTATCTATTCGGAAAAGAAATTTGTAATCCCGTAAAATTTACAATACAATTAAATAATCGATATAATTCATTATTTACTTTAATAACACTTTTAATATAACACCTACGTTTTTTAGCATCTCTGAAAAATTAATTTCAAAAATCTCTTATTTCATAAATCGATGATAGGTATTTTTTTATCTCAACATTTGATGAGATAGTTCGAATCATCTAAAAATTGCTATTACTAAAATATATTTGATTCTAAGTACTGCATAAAAAAAGGTTAAGAAAAATTTTTTCAATCAAAGATATAACGCTTTATTTCGCGCAAAAAAAGCTTAGTGAGGTCCAAAACTTTTTTAATTTTTATAACTGATATATCTTTAGATTTTCAGATTGGTTTCTCCCTTTTTCCTTTTATATTTTAACCCATTTTAATTTCCCAATCATAACCTATTTCTTTTGCATTATATGGTAATCGATATTCATCCGGATTATCATAATTATAAAGCTCCGTTGGACAATTCAAAATTACAGCTTCTTTTCCTCCAATAGCTTTAAATCCATGCCAAACATGATTGGGAATAGTTAATAATATCGGATTTTTCTCCCCAATAAAAAATTCATTTATCTTTTTATACGTAGATGAGTCCTTGCGATTATCACATAAAACAACTTTAGCATTTCCCTTAATACATATAAAATTATCTGTTTGAATTTTATGATAATGCCACGCTTTAACTACATTCGGATAACCCATTGTAATATATGCTTGCCCAAATTTTTTAAATGTAGGCCAATCCGATCTAAAACATTCCATTAAATACCCTCTTTCATCTGGAATTACATTAAGCTTTTTTACTTTGACATCTTCTATTAAACCTTTCATAATTTATTTCTCAATCCCTTAAATGTTATTTAATTTATTCTTTATTCAATTGATTTTTTATAAAATTGCTACATTTCAATAAAGTCTTAAAAGTTCCTGCATCAGACCAAAATCCTTTAAAAATTTTAGATTTTGTTTTTCCTTTTTTTATATAATAATTATTAACATCGGTTATTTCTAATTCTCCCCTTGTTGAATAACCAATCTCCTTAATTACATTTTCAATTATGTTAAAGACATTCTCATTATAAAAATATAATCCGGTAACGCATAGGTTTGATTTTGGCTCTTTAGGTTTCTCTTCTATTTTCAAAATCTTCCCGTCTTCATCAATTTCTGCAACCCCAAATCGTTCTGGATCAGTTACTTCTTTTAAAAATAACATACATTCCCAATCGTTGGAATTTTCAAATTCTTGAACCTCCTCCTTAAAATTATCTTCAAAGATATTATCACCTAATATAACAGCGATTCTGTGACCTTTTACTATGTGTTTTGTTAAATTTAGTGCCTCAGCAATCCCACCAGCACCTTCTTGATAAACATAACTAAACTTTGCCCCAAATTCTTTTCCATCACCTAGTAATCTAATAAAATCTCCAACGCTTTCTCCACCTAAGACAATTACGATATCATTTATTCCTGAATTAGTTAAAGTTTTTATTACTTTATATATCATAGGTTCATTATAAACCGCCAATAAATGCTTATTGGTTACTTTTGTTAATGGAGACAATCGAGAACCAGTACCACCAGCTAATATAACTCCTTTAATTTTCGCTCACTATTTTTAATATATCTTCTGATAAACACTAATTATTTATAAATAATATATAGAGAAATTTATTTAAAAATTAGTTAGAAACTGATTAATTATAAAACTTTAGAAAAAAATGAATAATCGTCTTTCTATAAATTGAGGATTTTGAGTATTCTTCTATTCGTAATATCATAATAAATTTTTATTTTACTCACTTTGCTTAAACTCATTGAATTCTTATTAATTTTAACTACTGTAATCACTTTCACTACTAAGGTGTCTTGGAGTTTGTTTTCATTTTCGATAATATATTGTTGAAATGAAATAGGAAATAAATTAGGAAATTGGCCAAAAAGCAATTTTAATTCATTTAATCCCAAACTTTTTATTAAAATATTCGGATTTTCTTCATTTTCCAAAAATTCTTGGACTATTTTTAAATTTAGTATATTTTCCAGGTTTTCTCACAAATAAATTCTTATTTAATATAATAAAAAGGAAAAGAATATTTTAAAATAATTTTTATTTTAAGTTTAAAGTTTTTCGTTGGAATTCTATTATTTCCTTTATCCCCTTTTTCCCTAGATTTAAAAGCTCTAGTAATTGTTGATGATCAAATGGATTTTTTTCAGCGGTTCCTTGAACCTCAATAAATTTTTCTTGTTCATTCATTATAATATTCATATCTACATCTACTCTAGAATCTTCTTCGTAATTTAGATCTAGTATTGGATTTCCATCTCTCATTCCTACAGATATCGCAGCAGTAATTATATAATCGGGAAATTTCTGAATTAAACCTTCACTATGTAGGTATCTTATTGCATCGAACACTGCAACAAATCCTCCAGTTATAGATGCACATCTTGTCCCTCCATCTGCTTGGATTACATCGCAATCCACTTTTATTGTTCTTTCTCCTAATTGTCTTAAATTAAAAGCCGCTCTTATGCTTCTTCCTATTATTCTTTGGATTTCAATAGTTCTCCCTCTTAAAAATCCTCTCCTACTCTCTCGATTATTTCTGATTTGTGTTGCTCTCGGAAGCATATTATATTCAGCAGTTATCCAGCCAGAACCTGAATCTTGTAAAAATCTTGGGACAGATTCATCAATTGAAGCAGTTATTACTACTTTTGTATTTCCTTGGGAGATTAAGACTGATCCTTCTGGATACATTAAGTAATTACGATCTATTTGTATTTTGCGTAGGTCATCATTTTTTCTTCCATCAATTCGTTTATCAAATAGTGTCATTAATCATTACCCGAAATGTTCAATTATTTCTTATAAATAACTCTAATCTTATAATTTTTTACATATTGACAAGTGTATAAAGGGTAATAAGGTGTTAATTAATTAGGTAATTTGATTGAGTGTAAATTTATGTGTCTAATCAAATATTTATTTATTTTCAAAAGATTTTGGAACAAAAGATCCCAAAATTTTATACCAGACAGTGATATCTTTCATTTTTTTAAGAGCTGATTTTATTTTTTTGTCATTTTTATGGCCTTCAAAATCCAATAAAAAAATATATTCCCAGAGTCCTTGCCGTCTTGGTCTCGATTCTATTTTTAATAGGTTTATATTCTCTTCAGCAAATATTTTTAAAACTCCATATAATGCACCTGGAACATGTTTTGTAACAAAAATAATAGATGTTTTATAGCTATCTGATAGTTCCTTACTTTCTTCTTTGGAAATTACTAAAAATCTTGTATAATTAGATGGATTATCTTCTATTCCTCTTGCGACAATTTCTAAGTTATTAAGATTCGCTGCGATATCGCTTCCAATTGCAACATTTCTATTATCACTTAACTTCGCAATTTTTTTTACAGCTTGTGCTGTGGAATTTGTTTTAATGATTTCTGCATTAGGAATATTACTTCTAAGCCAATTTTTAGTTTGAGATATTGCTTGTGGGTGTGAATAGACAGCATTGATTTTATTTATTTGAGTATCTTCAAAGCCTATTAAGTTTTGAATTATCCTAATCTCGAATTCACTATAAATCTTTAAATTTTTTTCAATTAACAAATCCACAGTTTCTCTTACAGTCCCTTGAAGTCTATTTTCAATTGGAAGGACTCCATAATCTACTTTTTCAGTTTCTATTTCTTTAAATATATCCATAATAGTATTGGCTTCAATTAATTCAGTTCCAGATTTAGGGAAAAATGTTAAGGCTGCTTTATGAGCATGAGTTCCTTCTGGCCCTAAATAGCTCACTTTTATTGTTTGTCCTTGAACTTCCTTACAAGCACTTATGATTTCTTTCCAAATTGTTTTTATATTTGTCCTTAAAAGGAAAGTTTTTTCTTGAACGTTTTTAATTACTGTTTTTTCTCTTTCAGGTTGATAAATATTTATTCCCAATTTTTCCTTTTTTTCTCCGATTAATTTTGAAATTTCAGCCCTTTTTTCTAATAATTCAACGATCTTTTCGTCCAGTTCGTCAATTAAGGCTCTTAATTTTTTCAAATCTTCCATTATTCTTCCTTTTTATTATATTAATTGCTTTCCTAGCAGTTTATTTATATCCATTTCTAAAGCTGCGACAGGAAATTCTAAATTAAAATTTAGAATTACTTCAGGGTTAATTTCCCCAATTATTCCAATGGATTCACCATTATACGATATCTTTCCGACTCTTCCTTCAATATAAGTTGGACTATCTGTTGGCGTGACTTTAATTTTTTCATTAATTCCAAGTGAAATCGTTAAATGATCTAATAAACTTCTAATCTCTGTGAAATTGGAGTTTTCATGGTATGTAACAGCCGCCAGATGTAAATTTTGTCTTGCACCAGTTTCTGTAGATAAATCAAGTTCAATTATTTCTCCAACTTCAAATATTTTAATTGGTTTTTCCTCAGATCTATTATAGAGTAAATTTTCCATAAGTCCAGGAAGTAATTGTGTTCGAGTAGTATCAAGTTCTTTTGATTTTGGGTTTAAAATTTGTATATGGTCTTTTAAGACATATTCTCTTTTCATAAAATTATAATGTCTTTCAGAATTTGTAAGCATAAAATTTACAACTTCTAAATATTGTGCTCCAATCATTATTTTTCTAATCAAATTGCATAGTTCTTGAAATGGATGAAACTCACCAATACAACCTTCTTGAATAGTTGTTGGTAGATTGAAATAACCATACCCTATAGCACACTCCTCTACAAAATCTACAGCATGCATAATATCCACTCTGTATGCTGGAACCCAGATGTCAACCATACCCTTTTCTTTCGAAGGTTTAGCATTAAATCGTACTTTTTGAAAACATTTAATCATTTCAGTTTCACTTAGATTAACTCCTACATAATCATTAATGTATTTTTTTGATACTGTCCACTTCATTAAATTTAAATCGGGTGTTGTAATTTGCTTTCCATCTTCATTATAATTTACTTTAACACTCTCTATTTTTGCGCCCATATCTGCTAAAGTTGTAGAAAGAATGTTTAAAGTATAATTAATCGCTCTAAAATCAGTCCCTGTTATATCAATAAATAAATTTTTTGTCTCATCAGTTACCATTGTAAGAATCCCATTAATTATCGGAGGAAAGGATATAACTTCATTATTCTTATCGAATATTATTGGATATACTTCTTTACCTTCCAAGATATGTGCATATTTGATTCCTTTTGGATGCTCCTCTAAAATTTCAGCTGGAGTTAATTCAAAGCGTTCCAGTTGTAATGCACGAAATTTACAACTATCGGGTTTAACTGCTGTGTAAAGATATGGCGGAATAATTTTATCTAAATCATGCACACCTATTGCAACTTTTTTCCTATCTCTACCAAGAGCCCAGTGCAAGTCTTCTTGAATATTCATTAAAGTCGCAACTTCATCCTCATCTAAATCAATATTTCTAATGATTCCTCCCACTATATAGGGTCGAACTTTATTAACTATTGGATCTACATTGATTTCTAATGATCCGGGACTAACTTTATATGTTGGAGCCCCCAATTCTAATTCATAATACCCTTTTAAAGTTCTGGCGATACCTTCTGGACTGGAAAAATCAGGTCTGTTTGGACTATATTCTACTTTTATTTTATTTTCTTTCTCATCTATGGATTCTAGATCTAAGCCAATCCATTGAAGATCATACTCAAGATCTTTTATATTTAATTTTTTACCGACTAATCTTTCCAATCTTTCTACTTTCAATTCAAGTGTTGGCATTTTGATCCCTCCTGTTAATAGGATACCTCCCTTAACCATTTTATTGGATTTCTATATAAATCTCTAATATCTTCCCGCCCATATTTTAACATTACTAATCTTTCTAAACCTAACCCCCACGCCAAAACTCTTGTTGGATCTTTAATTCCCCACGGATAAGTGACTTCGGGCCTGAATATTCCTGAACCTCCCATTTCAAGCCATTCGCCTAATTTTTCATAATACACTGCAATTTCTAAACTAGGTTCAGTATAAGGGAAGAAACTAGGACGTGTGATTATTTTAGGAAAACCCATTTTTCGATAAAACTCTGTTAATAATCCTCTTAAATCACATAAAGTTACATTCTCATCAATTACAATTCCTTCAATTTGCATAAATTCAGCAAGATGAGAATGATCTAATCTTTCATTTCTGAAAACCTTATCAATTGAAAATACTTTTACTGGTGGTTTTTCTTTTTCTCGATAAAATTGAGCTAATCTTCTACAAGTCGTTGCTGTTGTATGTGTTCTTAGAACTACTTTTTTTGCAATATCATAACTCCAATCATATCCCCATCCTATTGAGCCACAATCTCCTCCATTTTCATGTGTTGCTTTTACCGCTTCAACTCGCTCTTTTTCAGGCAATTTAGATTGTTTAGGGTTATTAAGATAAAAAGTATCTTGCATTTCTCTTGCTGGATGATCTTGAGGTTGAAATAATGCATCAAAATTGAAAAATGCAGATTCTACTATAGGTCCTTTTATTTCAGTAAATCCCATTGAAAGAAAAATCTCTCTAATTTCATTGATTATATTTATTAATGGGTGGATCTTTCCCGCATGCATTCTGGGACCTGAAATCGAAACATTAAAAGGTTTTAAATTAATATTTTTCCATTTTCCAGAAATAAGCATCTCCGAAGTAATCTTACTTACTTCTTTTAATATTTCGATTTTCCGAATATCTATTTTTTTACCTTCTGGAGTTAAGAAAATTAATCTTTGAGTCTTCTTTTCTCTCTGGATTAAATTTCTTTTATTTAGAATCTCAATTAATTCTGCTTCTTTCTTAGATAATTTACTTTTATCATAAAAAGGTTTTTTTTTAAATGTTTTAAGAAAAACTTCCAATTCTTTATTTGGGAAATCATCTGCAACCATAAACACTTTATTTTCACCTGTTGCTTTGCTAGTAGCAATCCATTTATTACGTCTTAAATTTTGAATCGCTCTATAAAAAGGTTTATCAGGTAATTCTGATTTGTCTTTTAATTCTGCTATAGATATTTCCTTAATTTTATTTTTAACTAAGTAATTTATTAGTTGTCTACTTGGAAGTCCTTTTTTGAGATAATTAAGTCCTTCTTCAGTTAAATATAGATAATCGATATATTTCTCTTTAAAACCTCCCAAATTCTCCTTATCTAAATCATTTACGGCGGACATTAGAATAATATAGTCTAAATTGATCTCTTTTGCTAATTCTGATGCATCACATTCTACATCTTTTTCTTGAAGTGTTTTTAAAATTTCTAAGACATTTTGTTTTAATTTAATTCCCAATTACAAAACCTTATTTTAATTATTTTTTTTCCTATATTTTTTTTAAATCTTTGATTTATTTAAATCTTTTGGTGTATATCTCTAAAATATTCGACTAAAATGTTATAAACTTAAATTAGATTATAAAATCACCTCTTTACGTTAAAATTTTTCATTAAAGAAAATTTTATCTAATAACTTTCATTTAAAAACTCCCAAGAGAACTTATCAAAATATGTCTCTTGGGCTAAATAAAGAATAAAGAGGCTAGATTAAAAACTACTGCCGTTTCATCTATTGTTAAATAATTGTAACCCTTCTGAGTAATCTTTTTTCAACTATAAATTTCTTAATATTTTAAATCTAGCTAATTAAAAATTTAAAATAAGATATAATTTTTAAAATTACTTTTATTTAAGATTTTTTCTTATATCTGTAGAACTAATTTTTTTACCATTTTTGTCTTTGAGTAGTGATATGATTATAAATATTAGAGGTTTCATGCCCTTTTCTTCTCTAATCTCATTTATTTTAATTGCATTGGGAAGTGTCTCTAAACTAAATACTAATGCTTCATAATCCTCATCTTCAATTGGAGGACCATAAGGATCATTCAATTCTATAATTTCAAGACGGCTTAATTCAGTGAACGATTGAACAAAATTTTCAATATTTTGTTTTCTAGTTGAATAATCTTGAATTTCTTCTTTATATTGCTTCTTTTGATTCATTTTATCGGTGGTTAAACCAATTACCAGCTTTTCTGAAACTTTAAGAGCAGTACTTATTAAATATTTATGTCCTTCATGTAAATGATCGAAACAACCCCCCATCCCTGTTTTGGAAAACATACTTTTTCAAAACTAAGATTTTTCATTTTTTAATTTTACTGAGTAAATATCATTGATTTTCATTGAGCCATCACATTTTGAGCATTTTCCCGCTACTTTATAAACAAAATCCCCTTCTTTATAATCTTGAACTTTTGTGTAATCACAAAGATCACATCGAAGTACACATAGAGTTTGAGTTAACGGTTCTTTGGGCCTTTTCTTTATATTTAGAAAAAAAGATGCTATACACATTATAGAAACACCTACCCAGAATAAATAAGTCACCCCAAGGACATTTCCAAGGGCAAGTATTATTACTCCTATGATTATAAGAATAAATGTTAAAATGCTCTTTATAATTGATTTTTTACTTTTTTTCTTGTTTAAAAAATCTTCATCTTCTTCTTCAATCAATGAGTTCCACTTATGTTCTAAATAAATTAATTAAAAAATCAAATTTTATTTACTAAATTATAATTAATAATGAAAAAAAATAAATCTTTAGATTATTTCTTTTAAAATTAAATGAAATATCAAAGTTTTTATTTTCGGTTTTTTTTAAAAATATAAATCTTTAGAGATATAATAAAGTTTTAAATATTATGATTTACCAGTTTGGCCAAACTCAAGGAACTGATCCGATTTCACTACTATTAAGTATATTCTTTTATGTTATATTCATTGTTTTTATGTTTTATGGAACCAAAATTCAGGCGTGGCGTGCCTCAAAGGAAATCGCTGTAGCTTTAGTTGATCTAAAAGCGTGGAATAATGAGGGAAAGAATCATTTTATAAAAAAGGTGCAAAAATATAAAGACAAAAATTTATCTTCTAAAGATTTAAAAGTAAAAATTGACGATGTTATGACATTTGTAACGATCTCGCCGACCAGTTTGGATCCAGCTGGAATTATACCAAAATTGGATCATTTAATAAATGTGAGAGATGACCGATTTGAAGAAGAAATCAAGATAATAGCCCCTAATGCCGACTCTGTGACCGCTAGTAATCTTGAGAATCTCTTAGAGGCATCAATGGCTTTGGATTTCATTTATCGTCTTATTAGGCATTATTTGATCTTAGGAAAAAAAAGTAAAAGTATGTTGTTATTGATGCAGATTCAAATGCAATTATCATTAATTATGACAATGGCCAAGTCTTATTTACATGCTACTAGAGCATTTAAGGAAGGTAGTCCCATCGGGGATGCGCTGGGACCATTAGTTGTGGCTAGTTTAATTCGAGATATTTCAAATAGAGATAATGTTGAAGCTATTGAGATAGCTAAGGATACAATCTATCAACAAGTAGAGTTTGAGGATAGAACAATTTTTTTAGTAAGGGCTAAAGGCCCAGGTGGAACTGTCGGAAAACCCGGAGAAGCCATTAAAATATTAGTAGAAAAGCATAAAAACGAGATATCAAGGATTATTATGATTGATGCAGGTCTAAAATTAGAAGGTGATCGAACGGGTTCGGTTGCAATTGGAGTAGGCGCAGCAATCGGTGGGATTGGAGTTGAAAAATTTAAAATCGAAGAATCTACTTCCGGAGTGAAAATACCTATTGATGCTGTAATTTGTAGAGAAAGCTTAGAGGACGCAATAACAACAATGAAACGACCGATTACCCATTCTGTTCCCAAAATAGTTGAGAAAATTAAGCAAGCCATCAGAACAAGAACAGAAAAAGGCACAAAAATAATTATTGCAGGAATTGGAAATACAATTGGTATAGGAATTTAAAGGAAAAAAAAAATTATAAAATAAGAGATTTTTTAATTTTAATAGAGCTGTGTATCTGTAGCAACAACGCTATTTACCATTTCTTGGGCAGCTTTAGTTGCACGCATTACTTTTGCCATATTACCAACTAGTTTAAATTTCCCAGCCATTAATCCTTGGATCGGGTCAATTTTTTTAGTTAAAAGTAAAACCCAATTATCCCAGTTACCTGACCATATGAATTCAGCTTTTGGCTCTTCTACAGATTCTAAAACTCTCCCACTACGACATTTTCCATGCCAAAGATCAACATATAACTTTATCTCATGATCGAGATTTCCAGCGGGCTCAGCTATGAAGACGAAATCACCTTCCCACCAACTAGCTGCCTCTTCGTATGCTTTATTATCATTTAAATTCTTAATATATGCATCTACCCATTCTTTAGTTCCAAATAAAGGCATTTTATTTACTCATCTAATTTTTTTTAATTAATATGTTAAATATTAATAATAAAAAAAGTATTTTGTCTTTTAAATTTTAAAAAATATTTATCTTAAAACAATATTAAAAAATAGAACTAGAAATTACATGTTATAATCTTTAATTAAATTTTTTCTTTAATCTCATAATAGATTAAAAAAAAATATTAAGATTGTTTTATTACAATTATATGATTAAGAGAAAATATCAATTTTAATTATGGATTTGTTTTAACAATGGTGACCTCTAATAAAAAAAAACAAATATATACTTTTAAAGAAGGTTCTAAAGATTTAAAGCTTCTTTTAGGAGGGAAAGGAGCAAACCTCGCTGAAATGACTAACTTAGGATTAAATATCCCTCCAGGCTTCACAATCTCAACTGAAGCGTGTTTAGAATATTTTGAGAATCCAAAAATTATTGATGATCTACGAGATGGTATTTTAAAAAACATTAAATTGTTAGAAGAACAAACAGGAAAGAGTTTTGGAAGTAATAAAAATCCTTTATTGCTAAGTATAAGGAGCGGTGCGCCTATGTCGATGCCGGGTATGATGGATACTGTGTTAAATCTTGGATTAAATGATAATTCTGTGCTAGGTCTTGCAGCTACTACAGATACCCAGAGATTTGCTTATGATTCTTACAGGAGATTTATACAAATGTTTGGAGATGTTGTTATGGGAATTCATGCTGATAAATTTGAAAGAATTTTAGAGGGTTATAAAAGAAGAATAGGAAGACACGCACAAGATACTGACCTCACTGTAGTTGATCTTCAAAAACTTATTAATGATTATAAACAACTTTATAAAACTGAAATTGAGAAAGATTTTCCTCAAGTCCCTAAAGATCAGTTGTTTCTATCAATAGAAGCAGTATTTAAATCTTGGAATAATAAACGTGCAATTACATACAGAAGAATTAATGATATACCGAATTATGGAACAGCTGTTAATATACAAGTGATGGTTTTTGGAAATAAAGGTATTAATTCAGCTACTGGAGTAGCATTTTCAAGGGATCCAGGAAATGGTGAAGACCATAAATTTGGAGAGTATTTAACTAATGCACAGGGAGAAGATGTTGTCGCAGGAATAAGAACTCCCAAAAAATTGGAAAATATGAAAGAAGAATTTCCTGAGATATATAAAAATCTGATTAAAACGATGGAGAATCTTGAAAAGCATTATAGAGATATGCAAGATATCGAATTTACTATTGAAGATAAAATTTTATTCATTCTACAAACAAGAACTGGAAAAAGAACACCACTTGCAGCTGTAAAAATCGCAGTTGATCTATTCAAAGAAGGACTGATCTCAAAAGAAGAAGCAATAGGGAGAATCGATCCAAAAGGTTTATCAAATTTACTCTTTAAAAGTATTGATGAAAATTCTTATTTTCATGTCTTGGCACATGGTATTGCTGCATCACCTGGAGCTGTATTCGGATTGGCAATTTTTGATGCAGATACTGCAGAAAGATTAGTAAATGAAAGCGATAAAGATGTTATTTTGGTAAGACCTCAAACCAAACCTGAGGATATTCATGGTCTTTATGCATCAAAAGGTGTTTTAACTCAGTTTGGTGGTAAAACGTCTCATGCTGCTGTTGTGGCTCGTGGAATGGGAAAACCTGCCATTGTAGGTGCTTCTGAAGTCCATATTGATGTTGAAAATCGAGAATTTACTGTTGGAGATGTTGTTATTAGAGAAGGTGAAGTGATTACAATTGATGGTACAAAAGGATTAGTGATAGCAGGAAAAGTTCCTTTAGTGGAACCAGAGATTAGGGGAGAATTTAAAGAAATATTAGAAATGGCAAATGAAATAAAATTTCTTGGTGTTAAAGCAAATGCAGATACTCCTACTGACGCTCAAAAAGCTATAGAATTTGGTGCGGAGGGAATTGGTCTCTGTCGTACAGAACATATGTTTATGGCACAAGATAGATTACCTGTAGTCCAAAAGATGATTTTAGCTAGAAACCAAGAAGATAGACAAGATGCATTAAATAAATTACTTCCAATGCAAAGATCTGATTTCTATGAAATTTTTAAAGTTATGGAAGGAAAACCTGTTACGATAAGATTACTTGATCCACCATTACATGAATTTCTTCCAGATTTAAATGAAATTCTACTAGAAAATATGACTTTTAAGATTACAAATAATTTAACACGTCAATTACTCAACCTCACTCCATTAGATGAGGAAATTACAGAAAGAAATAAAATGGTTTCCTTAATTCGTTCAATTTCTGAATCAAATCCAATGATGGGTTTGAGAGGTTGTCGTTTAGGAATTACTTGGCCAGAAATTAATGAGATGCAAGTTAAAGCAATATTTCAAGCGGCATGCCAATTAAAAAAAGAAGGGATTGATGTTAAACCTGAAATCATGATTCCGTTAGTAGGAGTTGTAGAAGAGTTGCTTGAGGTTAAAACTCAGCTTCAAAAAGTGGCTGAAGAAATTTTAAAGGAAAATAAAAGTGATCTTAAATATAAATTTGGAACAATGATTGAGGTTCCTCGAGCTGCATTAGTTGCCGGAGAGATTGCTCAACATGCTGATTTCTTTTCATTTGGAACAAATGATCTCACTCAAATGACGTTTGGCTATTCTCGTGATGATGCCGAAGGAAAATTCATACCGGTCTATTTAAGCAAGGGAATACTAAAAAAGAATCCATTTGAAGAATTAGATAAAGATGGTGTAGGTAAATTGTTAAAAATGGCAGTAAAAGATGGGAAAACAACAAATCCTGATTTAGAATGCGGAATCTGTGGAGAACATGGTGGAGAACCATCATCTATCGAATTTTTTCATGAAATTGGGTTAGATTATGTCTCTTGTTCCCCTTATAGAATTCCTATTGCACGTGTTGCAGCAGCACAAGCACAATTAAAATTTCGAATGAAAAAATCTTAGAAATTTTACAATTTTCCTATTAAATATCTAATTTTTATTGATACTAGTGAAACTTTTTTGATTGATATCCTAGTAATTGGAGATACTCACATTCCTAAAAGAGCTATGGGTTTATCTCCATTATTAATAAAAGAACTTAACACCCTATCTGCGAAAAAACTTTTTGATTTTGTAATCTTTACTGGAGATGTAGTTAAATCACCAGAAACTATAAGATTTTTTATAAATCTAGCCAAAAAAAAATTCTTGATAGTTCAAGGCAACATAGACTATTATTATGGAAATATTGAAGCTCCTTTATATGATTCTTTATCTATTACATTAAAAAACAACTCTTATTTAAACATAGGAATAACACATGGAGCAGAAATTCATCCGCGCGGAGATAAGGATGAATCGATAAAAATTGCTAAAGAAAATGAAGTTAACCTTCTAATTTTTGCACATACACATCTTGCAGAAATCTTTCTTTCTTCAGATGGTATTCTATTACTTAATCCTGGGAGCTTTACGGGTGCTTGGAGTTTCGTAGCGTCTAGAACTCCATCCTTTATAATTATTAAAGTAGATATTGAAGAAAATGAAATTAAGGTTATTCTATATGAACTAAAAAATGATCGAATAATTAAGACGATTGAGAGTTTTTATTTTAAAAATCAACAATTTTTAAAATCTTAAATATTTATCAGTTTTTTTGACAGAATTGAAGATAAAAGAAAAAAAAATCATTTTTCTGCAGGGATTTTATCTAAAACTAATATTTTCGAAATTTTTAATAATTTTCCAAGATTTCTGCCACCTTTCTTAATTCCTAGCTTCCGTTTACCGAATCTATTTTTTTTAATCACCATATGCACAGTTGAATTAGTCCCATTTGAAAAATACAGTAAATCTCCAGGATCTGACATTAATTCTAAGTCAAAATTTTCTAATCTACCTCTATCTATTTTATAATTTCCGTCTTTTGCAGTTAAATTTAACCAAAAATAATAATCTTCCTCAACTTGAAGCCCTAAATTAACAACTCCCTCAAAAGAATTAAGTAATTTAAAATTTTTCGGATTTTTTCTTTTATCTTCTATTATTGCGTTGATAACTCCACTAAATGTTATAAATAAATTTTTTTTATCAGATTCTTCCATTTTTTTTTAACCTTAAATTTCTACATATCTTAGATTTTTCTAATTTTAATATAAAATCTATTAATCCTTAATTATCATAAATAATTAAATATTATTTGTTTTAAAATTAAATAAAATAAATTAAGAGGTAAAATAAAAATGTGGTATTTTTTCAGTCCAAATATTGTCTACGGAGAAGACGCTCTTGATTTCTTAGAAAAGATCCCTGGAAACAAATGTTTTATTGTAACTGATGAAGGTCTTATTAAGCTAGGGTATTTAGATATATTAACTGAAAAACTAACGAAATTTGGAAAGGAATTTAAAGTATTTAGCGAAGTAGAATCAGATCCTCATGAAGAAACTGTTTTAAAAGCGAGAGAACATTGTATCTTTTACAAACCAGACATTATAATTGGATTTGGAGGTGGTTCTCCAATGGATACTGCAAAAGCTGTTAGAGCTTTATATGAATTTCAAAATATGGTTGTTGATGATCTGCATCCATTTAACGATGAGTTATTTAAATTAGGTCAAAAAACAAAGATGGTTGCAATTCCGACAACTAGTGGAACTGGTGCAGAAACTACATGGGCTGTGGTTATTAATCGTTTTGAAGATAACTATTGGAGAAAATTGGAACAAGCTCATAAGGCATTTGCTCCCGATATCGCTATTGTAGATCCAATATTTACGGTTGGAATGCCCCCAAAATTAACTGCAGGAACTGGTTTTGACGCAGTTGCTCATTCAATTGAAGGATTATTTTCTGTATGGCGTAATGATTTCAGTGACGCAATGAGTTATAAAGCATTAGAACTTATTTTTGAATATCTTCCTAAAGCATATAAAAATCCAAATGATATGGAAGCAAGAGATAAAATGCATCAAGCAGCTACTATGGCAGGCTTAGCATTTGGAAATTCGCAAGCCAATCTAGGTCATAGCATGGGTCATGCATTGGGTGCAGTATTTCATACTCATCATGGTATAGCAGTTGGACTTTTCTTACCTTATATTATGCAATATTGTATAAATGACCCAGATGAAAATGATAAAACAGTTGCAATCTTAGCAAAAAATGCTAAATTATTGAACTTTACGAAATGGGATATCAATGATAAAGAAGCTGCAAATATTCTTGTCAAGAAAGTTAAAGAATTACAGAAATTAGTTGATTTTCCTCAATCTTTAAAAGAATTAAATATTCCAAAAGAAGATTTTGATAAAAACTTAGATCATCTTGTAAGTTTATGTTTTCAGTCAAGTAGTTCTGTAATGTCTCCTAGATCAGCAGGTGGAGAAGCATTTCGAAAATTATATACATATGCTTATGAAGGTAAAGATATTGATTTTTAATTAAATATTTGGGTGTATTAAAATAAAAGGATTTAGAGGTAAATTATTAAAGGTTAATCTTACAACAAAAGAAATTACTACTGAACCACTAAATGAAGAAATTGCGAAGAATTTCTTAGGAGGTTCTGGCTATGCATGTCGTTATTT
This sequence comes from Promethearchaeota archaeon, assembly GCA_019058015.1. Lineage (GTDB taxonomy): Archaea > Asgardarchaeota > Lokiarchaeia > Sigyniarchaeales > SOKP01 > 6H3-1. The sequence continues at coordinate 30,442 of JAHLWH010000183.1, forward strand.
ATATGATTTAGTTGATAAGGAAACAGATCCACTTTCAGCTGAAAGAGTTTTGATGATAATGACAGGTCCTCTTTTGGGGACATTCGCCCCTAATACTGGAAGATGGGTAATTTGTGCGAAATCACCTTATACAGGAATTTGGGGTGAAGCAAATTGCGGTAGCTTTTTCGGTGCTGAGGTTAAAAAAGCGGGATATGATGGCTTAATAATTACAGGTGCTTCAGATAAGCCTGTATATCTTGAAATTAATGATGACAAGGCTGAAATAAAAGATGCGGACTTTTTATGGGGAAAGGGTACATATGAGACAACTGAGAAACTCAAAGAAATTTTTGGAGATAAAAAAGCCTATGTTGCATGTATTGGACAAGCCGGTGAAAATCTTGTAAAATTTGCTAATGTAATATCCGAAGAAAGAGCAGCAGGAAGAACAGGAATGGGCACCATAATGGGTTCCAAGAAATTGAAAGCAATTATTGTCAAAGGAAGTAACACTAAAGTTGATGTTGCAAATCCTGATAAATTAAAAGAAGCAATAAATATTTCGAGGGAAAGTGTTAAAAATGCTTTTATTACAACTTTGATGAATGATTTAGGAACATCCAGTGGCGTTGATATGTATAATGCACAAGGTGAATTGCCAATTAAATATTGGACTCAATCAAATTGGGATGGTGCATTTGACATATCTGGATCAACTATGACTGAAAAGATGTTAGTTGGTAAAAGATTTTGTCATTCTTGTGTTATTGGGTGTGGAAGGAAAATTGCTATTAAAGAAGGAAAATATCAAACAGAGGAATGTGAAGGTCCTGAATATGAAACGATTGCCGGATATGGATCAATGCTTTTGAATGATAATTTAGAGTCAATTGCTCATTTAAATAAAAAATGCAATGATTATGGGATTGATACTATAAGTTCGAGTAGTGTGATTGCTTGTATATTTTATCATTATGATCTTGGTAATATTAAAGTAGAAGATATTGACGGACTAAAACCAGAATGGGGAAATATTGATGTTGCTGAAGAATTGTTAGAAAAAATCATATATAGGCAAGGAATTGGTGATCTTTTAGCTGATGGTTCAGATGCAATTGCAAAAAAATTTAATATTTCACAAGATGAAATCGCTACAGTTAATGGATTAGAAGTTACATACCATGACCTTCGTTCTTGTTATGGAATGGCAATAGCATATGGAATTGGACCAAGAGGTCCCTCCCATAATGCGTGCGACACCTATATGGTTTTAATGGGCCTTCCATTTCAAGAAATTGGCATTCAAAATATTGACAAATTCTTGGATAATAAAGAAATGGCTGAAGTATGTGCTTTAAATCAAGATTATCGCGCGTTCTATAGTTCTATGATAATGTGCTCTTTTTCCAATCCGCCGCCATCTCAAAACGCTGCATTAATTGAAAATACAACTGGATTAACATTTGGAATTAAAGAAGTCAAATTATATGGTGAAAGAATTCTCAATATGAAAAGAATGTTCAATATTAAAATGGGTTTAACATCAGCGGATGATAGATTGCCTGATATATTGTTAAGACCATTTGATGACGGTGGTGCGGCAGGTAGAACGCCAAATTTTGAACAATTGAAGAAATTATTTTATGAGTATCGAGACTGGGATCCTAATACGGGAAAACCCAATGAATCTAAACTAAAATCATTAGGCTTGGATAAATTGTAATTTATAAAAAATATATATTTTTTTTCTTTTTCTCTTGAAAATAAGGTAATTAATTCAGAATTTATTAAGTGATTTTGAGAAGATTACAATCGAAAATATTTAAAATGGAAGTTAAAATATACCTGAAATTACTCAGTTTTTTTAATTTCTCGATGTTCCTTAGTTATCAAAAATCTAATAATTTCAGTATTATTTTTTATTCCATGATACTCTTTAATGTCTTCTAACTTATGAAATATTTCACTTTCGATTGGTACATGTAATTCTTTATTTTTCTCAACAACCATTAGGTATATTTTAATTATTTTATTTAATAATTTTTTTGATTATCCAGATAAAATCCACAAATTGGAAATTGAATTGATAACTTTATATACAAAAATTATTAATTATCCATTTTTTATCCAAGAATTGGATAAGAAATTAATAAATTTATATATTAAATTTATTATCCGTCCATTTATGATCCATAATCCATCCAGAAATTGGATAACTTAATAAATTGATTTATATAGATTATTTGTATATATTCCTAAAATTGAATTAAGAATTTATATCTTCATTTAAAAAATGTTTGAATTTGTATTTGCGCTACTATTTTTGATTGGCGGGATTTTAATTATATTTTTTGCCAGTAATATAGCTGTCAAGCATTCTGCCATACTTGCATCCGCTCTAGGTATATCTCCCTTAATAATCGGTATTTCATTGGTGTCAATAGGCACTGATCTTCCTGAAATATTTAACTCAATCATATCATGCTCTTTAGGACATGGAGATATTGATGTAGGGGATTCTGTAGGTTCAATTTTAACTCAGATTACTTTGGTCTTTGGGCTTCTACCTATAATTTGCGGTTCATTTAAGATTGATAGAAAGGAAATTATTATCTTGGGTGCTTGCCAAATTTTAGGGCTTATAGTGATTTATGCTATTCTTGAAAAAGGATATTTCACTCAACTTAATGCTATTATTATGGTTGGAAGTTTGGTGATTTATTTAATAATAATAAGTAGTGTTACTAAGGAAAGCATTTTGGAGCGGGTAGATTTGATAGAAAAAACAGATACTACCAGAAGTAAACCATTTCATATTATAATAGCCTTTTTAGGTTTTATAGGAGTAGCTATTGGTGCATCTGCCATTGTTCAATCAATAATTACACTCTCAAGCATATTTCATGTTCATGAATATATCATTAGTTTTTTTATAGCCAGTCTCGGAACTTCTCTCCCAGAATTAGTAGTCGATGTAAATGCTATTCGTAAGAAACATTATAAAATCGCAATTGGAGATATAGTTGGTAGTTGTATAGTTGATTCAACACTCTCCATAGGGATAGGGCAAGTACTTTTTCCACAAGTAATTTCTGCCGAACTCGCAGTTCCGACAGTTCTATATACTCTTTTTGCATCTTTTATAGTTTTTATTATTGTTGCAGTTAAAAAAAAAATGGATAAAAAAGCTGGAATTGCTTTCATCATACTCTATTTATTTTCATATTTATTATTATTTATTTTAATCTAAATTTAACCTTCTTGCGTTTTCAAACCAGATATTTCCTCTCTTTCCACTCTCTTTATGCTAATAGCATCATTTGGGCAAGTGACTGTACATAACCAATATCCCATACTTTTTTTTGGATTAATATCAAAATTTATAGACTTGGGCTTAGATAAATTATAGTTAATAAAAATAATCTTTTTATTTCTAAAAACAGATTAATTACTAAAATTTATCTATTAAAATATTTTTCATTAAAATTTGCAAGCAATATAAAAGTAATCGTTATTAGATTAAAAATTTGAAAAATAAGAAAAACCACCAAAAAAGAAATTGAAAATACCTGAAATCACTCGGATGTTTTAATTTCTCGATATTCCTTAGTTATCAAAAATCTAATAATTTCAGTATTATTTTTTATTCCATGATACTCTTTAATGTCTTCTAACTTTTGAAATATTTCCTTTTCGATTGGAACATGCAATTCTTTATTTTTCTCAGGCACCATTAGATATATTTTAATATTTTTTTTTTAATAATTTTTTGGTTACTAAAAAAAATCCACAAATTGGAAATTAAATTGATGACTTTATATACAAGAGTTATTGATCATCCATTTATTATCCAATTTTTGGAGAATAAATGGATAACTTTATAAATTGATTTAAAGGTTATTTATATATAATCCACAAATTGAAAAAAAATTCAAAACTTCTGCTGAAAAATGTATGAAATCTTATTTGCGATTATATTTCTTATTATCGGAATATTTCTTATAGCATTTTCCAGTAAAATCGCTGTAAAACATTCAGCAATCCTCGCAACTGCTCTTGGTGTATCACCTTTAATAATCGGTCTCTCATTGGTATCAATAGGAACAGATCTTCCAGAAATATTTAACTCAATTATCTCATGTTCTTTAGGGCACGGAGATATTGATGTAGGGGATTCTGTAGGTTCAGATTTAACTCAATTAACTTTAGTTTTTGGACTTCTGCCCATAATTTGCGGCTCATTTAAGGTTGATAGAAGGGAAATCATTGTATTAGGTGGATGTGAGATTTTATCACTTATAGTAATTTATGCCATTGTTGAAAAAGGATATTTTACTCGACTTAATGCACTTATTATGGTTGGGAGTTTGGTGATTTATTTAATAATAATAAGTAGAGTTACTAAGGAAAGTATTTTGGAGCGGGTAGATTTGATGGAAAAAATTGAAACTACTAGAAGCAAACCATTTCATATTATGATTGCCTCTTTAGGTTTCATAGGCGTAGCTATTGGCGCATATGCAATCGTTCAATCAATAATAACACTCTCAAGTGTACTTGATGTTCATGAATATATCATCAGTTTCTTTATAGCTAGCCTCGGTACTTCTCTCCCAGAATTAGTAGTCGATATAAATGCTATTCGCAATAAACATTATAAGATCGCAATCGGAGATATTGTTGGTAGTTGCATAGTTGATTCAACACTCTCCATAGGAATAGGACAAGTACTTTTTCCACAAGCGGTTTCTGCCGAAATCGCAATTCCTACAATTCTTTATACTCTTTTAGTATCTTTTATTGTTTTTGTCATGGTTGCAGTAAGAAAAAAAATGGATAAAAAAGCTGGTATTATCTTCATTTCCCTATATTTAGCTTCATACATATTTCTCTTTTTTACGATTTGGATTTAAGGTTTCAGAATTATATTCGTATTTTTACATCTCTAAATCAGAAATATCATAAGTTTAATTAATTATTAATAAAAATAAAGATTTAATTACTCACTTAGCTGGATACTGGTTGGAATAATAATTGCTTTTAATGATTCTCCATGATCTTCTGTTAATTTATTAATTAAATCTGCCCATTTTTTAAACAATAATACCTTTGACTTTCCATAGATATGATCAATATCATTATTACTGAGGTGTTCTGAAAAACAATATACCTTTCTTCGTTTTACAAAAGCTTTCCAAATCATTTGTTCACAAACAGGACTATATAATTTTGCTCCTGTTTCCGCAATTAGACTGTGGAATCCACGTCCTTCATAACATGAAGTCATAATGGCAATTGTGCCATATCTTTTTAACATGTTATTTGGGGCTGTCATTAAGAAATTAAAAGCTTTATGCATACCTTGTGTGAGTTCTGTATCTTCTGGAAACAGATTAAAAAACGCAACTTCATTATCTAAGGTAACTTTTGTTTTATATACTCGATTACCTAGTTCCATTGCTTTTCTATGAGCCTTAATAAAGTCTCCCGTAAAACAACCTCCAATTTTTCCGTTTTCTGTAAGAATAATATTTATGCTAAAATCCAACCCTACCTTTTTGGCAGTATCTTCAATATCTTTTCTGATTTCTGTAACACGACCCATCCCTGCTCCTGATCCTCCTTTCATTGCCATATTATGGTTTCCATATAGAGTTTCAATTCCACAAACCCCAGGTAAGACAATTTTTGCTCCACCACCAAATCCAGCTAATGGATGTGGAATCACACCACCTATTGCGATCTTTAAATCAGATTCATAATACGTTTTATTAACATGAATTGGTGTGTCCATTTTGGTCTTCCCCAAATCAACTAAATTCTCATAAGGATGATGGTTTTGAATCCTATAATTCTCTACTATTTCTCTCCCCAGTTTTAAGGTATAATCATGTCTATTCATTGGTCTATGTGCTCCAGTAGCACCAATTATTGTAATTTCATCTTTAGATATGCCACTGTTGTGAAGTTCTTTTAAAACATGGGGGATTATTTGGTATATAGGCGTAGGTCTTGACATATCATCAATAACAATTGTAATTTTCTTCTTACCTTGAGCGAGTTCTGACAATTTTGAAGAACCAATAGGATTCAAAACAGCATTTTTTATTTCCTCTTCTGAAATCTCTTGAGTATTGTTCATTCTGCCTTCTGAAACTTCCCATGAATCTGGAAACTCAAATTCTCTGAATTCCGGCTCTTTCCATGATGCCCAAGGAACTTTTATCTTTACCATTTTTAAGAACCTTCTTGAATTTTCTTTATATATTGATTTAATTGTTATCTTAAATATTATTTTATTAATTTTAAAATTTAAATCGTAACAAAAAATGGGAATAGTTTATGTATCCAGATAAAGAGAAAGGTATAAAAAAACAAAATCGAATTTCTAAGGACCAATATTTTATGGAACTTACGGAAATTGTATCAAAAAGGTCCACGTGTATTAAAAGAAAGGTAGGTGCTGTATTAATTATGGACAATCATATTCTTTCTACCGGATATAATGGCGCTCCATCTGGATTTACTCATTGTACTGCCCAAACATGTGTAAGGCAAAATCTAAAAGAAGGAGAACACCCAGAATTGTGTAGGGGAGTGCATGCCGAAGCCAATTGTATAATTCAAGCTGCACTTCATGGAACATCAATCGATGGAAATACCACATTATATTGTACAACGTTTCCTTGTATGTCTTGTTTAAAATTGTTAATGAATGCAAAAGTAAATAGAATTGTATATAAAGAGGGTTATTTTATGGAGAATAAAGTAAAACAAGATTTGGTAGATGAATCAAAAATGAAAATTGAGCAGTTTTCTGTTAAATAAACTTCATTTTTTTCTAATTGACTAACCGATTAACTACTAGATCTTTAAAAGATTTGAGGTCTTTCCAAGAAGTTGCACACCGAATATTGTTTCCATTTTCGCTTATTTTGGTTAAACCTTTTTCGGTAACTTCAATTTTTAAATTTTCAATATTAAGTAATTCCTCAGAAAAGGCAAGATATATCGCAACGGTATCATATAGAATCGAAGTTCTTTGTTCTTTACGAATTAAGTTAGAATATCTTCTTTTTTTAGCCCAAATCTTAAAATTTTCTTTTATTGAATTCACAATAGGATTGCTACACTTAATGATACGCTTGAAATTTTCACCCGATAATCTGATATTTCCACATGTATCCAGAGGGGTAATTGTTATCTCCCATGGAGCTTGAAAAACTTCTCTACAAGCCTGTATATTACGAATTACATTGTATTCTAATTGAGGAATAGGATTTCCTTCATAACCAATGCGTATACTACCTTGCATTCCTACAAAACGCGCATTCTGTGTAATTTCTGATCTTAATTTAAGTGCCTCAGCGATATTTCCTAGTGGTCCAATAGAGATAAGTGTAATTGGCTTAAGAGATTCTATTATTGTTGTACATAGTGCTTTAATACCATTTTCATGGATAATTCCAGGATATTGCAATAAATCATAATCTTTTACCCAACGATATAATGAACCTTTAATATGGCTGTCTTTAGGACCGATCCTGATTGGTATTTCAGTACGACCCGCGATTTCAAGAAATTTAGCAACAAGCTTAGCCTTAATCATAGTATCTTCTGAAGTAGTTGTAATTAATTTAACATCTAACTCTGGACACTTTAATAATAAACCTAAAGCCCATGTATCATCGATATCTATTCCGATATCAGTATTAAGTATAACTGGAATTTTCTTAGCATTTAGAATATTAGCATCATTTCCATTTGACAAAATAGATCATCTTTTTATGAGAAATGATTAATTATTATAGTCATTGTTTCTAATATCTAACAATAAATTAAATTTTTCAAATTTAGGAAGTTAGAATTATAAATAAATAATAAATTAATCAGAACTATTATATCTATTAAATCTAAATTATTTAATTGATTTGATTCTACTCAAAATTTCCTCAGTTGTTAGAATCTCTATCTGATTTTGTTGTTCTTTTAATTTTTTATCATTCGACCAAACTTTAGCGTTTATCGTTAAAGCAAGGGCTAAATAAACAACATCTTTAGGATCGGGAGATATTTCTGTACCTTGCTCTATAAATAACATAATATCTTCTTGCGGAATAATTTTAATTCTTCGCTTGAATAGCTCTAAAAATTTTTTAAAATCATCGCTAGTTCTATGAGTCTTTTTTAGAATTATCTTTTCATATTTTGCAAATTCATCTAAAAGAAATTCTGGTGCATAAAGTTGAAGCTCATCATTAATAATTAATTCAGCAGTTAATGAGTCTTTAATTAATGCTGCAAATAATATATTAGCATCAATTACCAATCTCACTAATGATCCCTCTTATATCGCCTAGCTAAAAGTTTACTTACTTCTTGTCCTAAAACTTCTGCTTCTTCGGGGGAAATATCACTATTCACTCTAAAACCTTTTAAAAAATTAAGATCTGCTATTTTTTGTCTCATTGATGCCCTTGCAACCTCCGACCAATTAATTTCTGGGAACTTCTCTATTTCTTTCTTTAAATCATCAGGGATTGAAAAAGTAAAATTCGTCATTTTATAAACTCTTTCATGTTTTTTTTAATATTTATATACATATATTTATGTGAAAATATGTGAATTTAAATTTTTGCAATAATTTAGTGAAAGATTATGAGGAAGAAAGCAGAGGTAATATTGAAGAAAAAACATTAACAAAATAAATATAATCAAGATCTGGTAATACACTTCTTCTTTTATATATAAATGAAGTATTAAAAAAAATTCTGATACTTTTTATTTGCAATATTTTTTCTGTCTTGAACTCTCTCTTCCTTACTTTTATTCATTTTAAGTATATTATTACAAATTTCTTTTCCAATAATTACTGAAGGATTAGTCGCCCAATTCACATTAATCATCGTGCAAAAGTGATATACACTTGCTTGAATTAGTGTTTAAATAAAAAGAAACATCTTGCAAAGTTATATTCCTATTGTACATTGTACTCAAAACGATTTTAATATAATTAGGTGAATGAGTTCTTGATACTTTTTCATATTGTTTTTCATAACCTTTCTTGGACGGTTTAGGCAGACTCATCCAATGTTCTCTCTTTTTCTGATAAAATTTTTTAGTTGTTTGTTTAATTAATAACAACCTGCGTAATATAACTTAATGACTAGCCTAAAACAATAGATAAATTTAAATCCTTGAATAACTATATAACAATCACTTCTTGAGATGATGCCATTTTTTACGAATTAGAAAGAAAAAAAGTCAAGAAGTAATAATAATTTATAAACTCAAGAAATTACAAAATTTAAAATTATAAAAAATAAAAATGGAGGTTAAATTTCCATGTCAATTGATGAATTAAAATCTCAAATAACCGAAAAAGAAGAAGAAAAAAAGAAGGTTGAAGATGAAACAGTTTCTAAAACTACTGTTGCAGAGTCTGAAATAAATTCTAAATATGAACCAAAAATTTCGGAACTTAAGGAAAAATTAAAAAAATCACAAGGGGAGTTGGAAACAACTCAAACACAATATGCAGAACTCAAGAATAAGCTTGCAGAATACAAAACAAATATTAAAAATATAACTAAAGATTTGAAAATAGAAGAAAAGGAGAAAGTAGCTGAATTAAAGGCGAAAAATAAGGAAATAGAGGCGCAAAAGAAAATTAAAGTAAAAGAGATTGATGTTAAAATAAAAGAATTAAATAGTAAAATTAAAGCAATAGAAAAAGAACAAGCTGCATAGTTTCTTCTTAACTAGAATGCATTTATAAATGAAAAATAAAAAAATGAAAATGATAAATTTAAATTAGAAAAAATTCTGAAATTTATCATTTGCAATATTTTTTCTGTCTTGAACTCGCTCTTCCTTACTTTTATTAATTTTAAGTGCATTATTGCAAATTTCCTTTCCAATAATTACTGAAGGATTAGTCGCCCAATTCACATTAATCATCGTACAAAAGAAATATATACTTGCTTGAATTAGTGATATTAACTCTGCGATTGATTTAAGATATACATCTTTACTTGATATTTTTGCAGAAGGAACTTCTTTTTCAATTAATGCTTGAAATGTAGCATCAGCTTGAAAATTAATTATTTCCTCGGCCGATTTTCCATTGATAAAATCTATTTTCGAATTTAAACCATAATCATATTTTTCTTCATCAGTCGTCCATAGAATCGGGCTTACAGAACCGGAGCTCCCTCCTAAAAGAAATTCAAGGATTGAATGTTGACACAATGGTGCTGGCTGATAAGTTCCTATCAAACCTTTCCCATCTTTACCGCTACTTTCACTCAATCCTTGAACAAATAAACCAGTCATATATTCTAAATCTTTAAAGTAGGGCATAGAAAATATGTTATGATAACCCTTTAAATAGAGATTATATAAAAAAGTTGCTAATTCTAATGCATAATTTCGATTATCAGAATTATTTGCAATATTCTCTAAATCCATAAAATGAGAATAACCATAGTCTAGGTATTTTAAAAATGCATTAATATCAATTCCTGCAATATATGCAGGAGCAAGTGCTACATTTGTAATTGAAGCAGCGAATCTCCCTGAAAGATCTGGAACATCTAAAATTGAGCAACCTATTTCTTTTAAAATTTCATTCATAGGTCCTCTGGAAGATATACCGAGAAAAGGAAAATTTTTTTGAAGAAATAATTCAAGTGTGGAATTGATATCTAATGTTTTTCCACCGCCAGAAATAGGAATTACAAGAGAATTATTTTCATTGCATAATTTTAAACAACTATTAATCTCACTTGGTCTTGAACTTGTAATTGGAAAAATCTTTTTCTCTGTAAGATGACTTAGGCATAATAATGTTTGAATTGATCCCCCAGTTCCTAAGATAATTAAATTTCTAATATTTTCATTATTTCTATAAACTTCACAAATCTTTTCTATGTGTTTTAAATCTACAAAATCGGAAGTATTTATAAAAAAAGGCTCATCCCAATTATGCTTATTTTTTGAAATAAGTTGCTTTGCTTCTAATAATTTATCTATTGATAATTGTGGATAATATTCAAAATTTAAATTAAGATCCAAATAACTACACCTAAAAATTTTATATTTTTATCATAATATTATAATAGTAAAAAAAAGAAGATTAATAAATCCATTAAAAACTTTTTTTAATTATATATTTATTATATGTTATATACAGATAAAAACTGAGAATAGCGATGAGTGAAGAACAACTCCAATACTTGTTGACAAATTTAGTGGAGAATGTTGTTGGACTCCTATCAAGTGCATTATTAAGTAAAGAAGGATTAATTGTCCAATCCATATTAGAGGAAGAGGTTTCAGAATTAAAAATTGCGGCTATGAGTGCAACTATTCTATCCACATGCGAGC
>JAHLWH010000184.1 GCA_019058015.1 Promethearchaeota archaeon
AAACAAATGAAAGAGGACATAACATATGTCGTAGAACATACTGACAAGCCTTTCGGATTAAATATTAGAACCGGAAGAATGCAACTTGACGCCCAAAATCTTTGCAGAAATGTTCCAAAATTTATCATGAACAACCCAAAAATAAAAGAACAATGTATCTACGTGATTACAAGTGCTGGCTCTTCAAAACTAATATATACTAAACCTTTCCAAAGATTAAGAGAAAGCGGTTCAAATATAAAACATTTCCATGTGGCGCCAGCTCTATGGCTTGCTGATAAGTGTGTTGCTACAGGAGTTGATGGTATGGTTGTTACAGGAGGAGAAGGTGGTGGTCATCAATCCTATGAGAAAGTAAGCTCATTAGTTCTTTTGCAACAAGTTAGACAAAAACATCCTGATATGCCAATAATTGCATGTGGAGGTTTTGCAACCGGTGAAGGTCTTGCCGCCGCGTTTTCTATGGGTGCTGGTGCAATCGCGATGGGCTCTAGATTTATAGCCTCAAAAGAAAGTGAATTTCACCCAGATTACAAGGATATTGTACCACCAGCAAGAGCTCAAGATACTGTTTTAGTAACTGGTTTTCTAGGACCGATTAGATTATGGAAAAATAAATATGCCGCACACCATGGTCTTGTTGCAAGTAAAGAAGAAAAAATGGCTGAGGAACAGGGTTTATCATTACAACAGGTTTTAGAAGAAGGAAAATATTATGAAATGATATATGATGGAAACATGGATGATGGTGCCGTGCTTTTAGGTCAAAGTATAGGAATTATGAAAAGCATTAGGAGCGTATCGGAAATAATCAATACTATAGTCTCAGACGCTGAAAAATGCCTAAAACATGCTAATACCTTAATCAATTAAGTGTTAAAAAGCAAATTAAAATAAAACAATATTCTCTTATTGTTTTTTTATTCTCTTTTGATATATTTCTAATCTTAAACAAAAAGTAAATTAAAAGATTATTAATAACAAATAAAAAAAATCGAATCTACAGACACTTATCATAAAAAAATTACTTATATTGATTAAAAAACAAAAATAATAAAAATTTAGATTAGATTGGCCGCGAGTTCGCTTGAAATATTGGGCCAATAAATTGACTATAGAGTATTGCATAACCTTCCTCTTCGCTAATTACCGCTACTATGTCCTCATCCTTCTTTGAGGCAGGAGCAAGCAGTACTTCTTCTGCATCCCTGGTAACCGCGTAAAAATCTCCCTTGGATTTTAACTGGCGAAATTGAATATTCCCCAAGGTTTTCATTTTAGTTATAATATCACCATATTGAGCAAGATTCCAGTGTGAAGTCAATAGGAATCTGGCTGCTTTCTTTTGAAATGCAACTTGTGAGATTAATTGCAATATCTCTGGAATAACAATTGGAGTAACGATAATAATGGAACTTTTGGTTCTATGAATTGTATCTTTAATCGCGGCTATTAACGCTTCCACACCAATTGTATGCCAAGTGTTAACCTTCTTAATTTCTGGGATTGCACTTGAAGCTTGATCAATATCATTCAATTTCTCTTCGTTCTTTTCGGCCGTTTCACTGCAATCATCTATTGAGTTCATGAATGTTAGAGTAAAATCCGCAATTGCATCCTTGACGTTTTGAATTGTGTCTTTAACCGTGTTCGAAAGGCTACTTTGCAGAGTAGTTGCATTCTCTTTATATTTATTTTTATGATCTTCAAGCATATCAAATAGATTTTTATCTAAATCGCTGCAATCATTATTAAAGAAATTAATCTCTCCATCAACTTTAGATGTTGTAGATTGCTTTGATCTGTCGAAATCACTTCGAATTTTGCTAAGACGCTCATCAAACATTTCTCTTTGTTTTATTCTATAATTATCACGATGGGTATCGATATCCTTTATTTGAATATTAACTTCATTTGTTACATCAGAAATTCCAGCATTAAATTTAATATCCATATCTTTAACAAAATCCTCATTTAACCTCTTCACATCAGCATCGGAATCATTATAATGTTTTATTGTGACATTATTATGTCGTGTGATCGCCTTATTATAATCATCATGATGTTGATGTAGGGAAGTTTCCAATGAATCTTTTAATTTTAAAGAAGTATCTGAACAGTGTTTTACACCTTCATCTATAGTAGAATCCACTTCACCTACGAGGTCATTTGCAAGAGGTCCCATATCTGAGTCAATTGTACTTTGTGCTCTTGAATTTAAATCTGTTGTTTGCTTACTAAATTCCTCATTTTCTAAAGAAATGGTTGTTGTTACATCGTTTTTTAAATCTCTCGTAGTTTTAGAAGTATCTTCAATATATATCTCAGTTGATTGTGAAAATTCTTGCTTTAATTTATCCGATATTGTTTCTACTTTTTCTTGAACCTCTTTATAAATAGCTTTATATTTTTTATGTTTCCCAGCGAAAAGCGCTTTAAAAGCAGCACCTCTCTTTTTTAATTCAGACGATAGATCAGTGAGTTTTTCACTAGTGGTTACTAAATTGTCCATTAATGTAAGAGTAGTATCTCTAAATTGTTTAACTTGGTTCTCTAGAGTCTTATGACGATTTTCTACATGATCCTTAATCCTTTCTTGAAGTTGTGTTGATGTTTTATTTAATGTGGATATATGTTCCTTAAACAAGGTATCAATTCTCTCTTTCAAATCAACAATGACCTTATTCATTTGATCCATATATTTTTCTAAAATTTTCTCCATCTTTGGTTTAAGATCTGCAGCCTCATCCTTATGATGATCAACATGAGCATCTAAATCCTTTTTCAATTCGGTCTCTAAGTTTGAGATTCTATTTAAAAAATCATCAAGTAAGGCTTTTACGATTGAATTAATATCATTTTTTGCGGTTGTTGTTCCATTCTCAGAAGTATCAACGAAAGTTTTAGAGATATTTTTAACAGTTTCATTAAGTGTGTTAAGTATGTTGTGAAAATTAAATTCTAAAGTTTTCGTTGCTTTATTATGGGTTTCCGAGATTTTATCTAATTCAGAATTTACCTCATAATCCAATTCATCAATATCACTCTTTAACTCAGAATAATCTTTATCAACTGTTCCATGCAACTCATTTTCAACAGACTTTAATGTATCTGTAAGCCTCTTGTTTGCTGCGTCAATTTTTTCTTTCTTATAGGTTTCCTTTTTGTCAGAATCGACAAAAAAATCATTAATTTGAGTCTCAACAGCGTTTGTAACTTCATTTATTGTATTATCCTGAATACCTTCCAAAGTTTCAAAGCGATTACTTTGATCAGCAAGAACATCATCCTTAGTTTTTGATATCTCATCTCTTAAAACTTTAGATTGCTTTATAAATAAGTCAAAAAATGGTTCAAGCGGAATATAGCGATCCACAATACCAGGAATTTTCTTTAAAAATCCTTTACTTACTAAATCGGCCGTGATTTCTGTGAATTTCTGAAGATCCGCTTCTAAACTTTCAAACGCAATATCTTTATCTTTATTTATATACATATAAACTTGACTTATCGTAGCGCGTGGAAGCCTTAGAAAAGTTAAATAAACACCAATCATATCTTCGGTAAAACCATATTGCGTAAATATTTCCTTCGTAAATTCTTTTAGCGACATTAAAATTTCACTTATAATAGGATTACTTTATTTGTGTTTATTGTTAAATAATATTTAATTTTACATAATTAATAATATTTAATTTATAATTATTTCTTACTACTTTCGCAATTTTATCTTTTTTCAATTAAAAATCCTTAATTTTTCTCCAAAAATTTAATGAATAATAGTTTTGTTTAATATAAATCTTTTTTATTACTTTCTAATAAAAATATAATTAATAACCCGTTTTCATGGATTAAACAAAAAAATATATATATATAGCTGATTTCCTAATTCTATAACAGATTTTAAATTATAAATTTATAATAAAGAAAATCTTCAATTTTAAATATTTAAAAGACAAATTATCTTTTAATAAAAAATCCAAAAATATTAAATGATTATATCTAATTTAATTAAGAAAATTAATAATTAGGTGGGCGAGAAATGTTTTTATCAAATAAAAGAATTAGATTTAAAAGATTATTTATAGTAGTAACCATCTCATTTTCATTCTTCTTCTTTTTAAATACAGAATTTTCCGCTATGATTTATGAAAATGGAAAGTTTTACAATGAAATTAATACAGAGACAGAAAAATTAAGAATTTCAAAAATTTCAGAAATAATTCATATTGATAATAACTGGACAGATGCTAAAAATGCTGGAATATGTACGGGTTCAGGCACATATTCCGATCCATATATAATAGAGGATTTAATAATAGATGGCGGCGGCTATGGAAGTTGTATATCTATTAATAATACAGAAGTTTATTTTATAATCAGAAATTGTACTGGCTACAATTCAGGGATGGAATATACAAATAGAGATGCAGGAATCAAATTAGAAAATATCAGTAATGGAACGTTAATTAATAATACTCTTTATGATAATCATTTTGGGATATATTTGTTTATAAGTCTTTTTAACAATATCTCTGAAAATATGGCAAATATTAACAGTTATGGGATATATTTGGCTGGCAGTTCTCATAATAACATAACAAGAAACACCGCAATTAACCACTCTTGTAGTGGGATACAATTACATGAATGTTGTCATTATAATTTTATCTCAAATAATACAGTGAATTATAACCATGATGGAATAAATATTATTAATAGTGATAATAACACTTTCTATGGAAATGTAGTAAATAATAACAAGTATCATGGAATAATTAATTCTGACAGTAATAATAACAACTTTACAGGAAACAATATAAGAGATAATAAATTTGGGATACATATTAGCTCTAGCTTTAATAACATCCTATCGGGAAATTATTTAAGTGAGTGTGGGTTATGGATTACTGGTTGGACACTTGAAGTAGTGTCTTCACATATAATTGATATATTAAACAAAATAAATGGAAAATCATTATATTATTATACCCATAAAAAAGGTTTAATCCCAAATAATTTCTCGAATGCTGGCCAAGTCATATTAGCAAATTGTAGTAATTCTATAGTATCAAATTTAAATGTTACTTACGGTTCAATTGGAATTTCTTTATACTATTCTAATAATATCACGGTTTCTAACGTTAATGCTTCATACAATACTTATATGGGAATATTTTTAAAATGCAGCAATAACAATTCCCTCTTAAAAAACAATGTAAGCAACACGGATTCTTATGGCTTTCGCTTAGAAGATAGTCATAATAATAATATTTCACGAAATATTGCAAGTAACAATGTGGGATTTGGGATTATGTTATCTCAAAATTGTAATAACAATACTCTCTTTGAGAACACTGCAAATAACAACACCGGTTGCGGGATATATTTAAGTGTAGATAATAATTATAATAGAATCTTAGGAAACACCGCATCTAACAATAATAATAATGGGATAAAATTGTTCTATTGTAAGAATAACATAATCTATGCAAATAACATAGCAAATAACGGTTTAACAGGGATATATATTGGAGGGAATAGTAAATATAATAACATTACTGAAAATATTGCAATAAACAATGATGATTATGGAATTCAAAACATGGGTATTAATAATACTATTTTGGGGAATAATATGACGGGTAGTGGTTTTGGGGTCTTTAGAATGGGGGACTATGGATCTCTTGAAGAAATGTCTTCAAATACAATTGATATTACAAACAATGTAAATGGAAAACCCTTATATTACTATACCAACGAAAAAGGTTTAATCCCAAGTAATTTCTCTAATTCTGGACAAATTATTTTGATCAATTGTAACGATTCATTAATTTCAAACTTAAACATTTCTTATGGCTCAATCGGCATTTCTTTATTTTATTGTAATAATAATACAATTTCTAACAACAGTGTATGTAAAAATAATATCGCTGGTATATTCTTAAGATATTGTAATAATAACACTATGTCGGAAAATAACGCAAGCAATAATCGAGGTTCTGTTTATAATTACGGCGGTATTCATTTAGAATATAGTAATAATAACACAATCTTGAGAAATAGTATTAATAACAACTCCTTTTATGGGATTGATTTGTATTGGGGTAATAGGAATCTAATTTTGGAAAATAACGTAACAGATAATGATTCTGGGATATCATTGAGTTTTAGTACTAATAATAATCTAACTAAAAATAATTTAATCAGGTGTGGAGTTTTAATAGAAGGATCATCGCTTGAATTTTTTAGCTCGCATTATATAGATACGACAAATCTAGTGAATGGAAAGCTTATATATTATTATGTAAATGAAACTAAATTAGAACCAAGCAATTATATTAATGCCGGACAATTAATTTTTGTTAATTGTAACGATTCACTTATATCAAACATAGATATTTCCTATAGCACTGTAGGAATTGCATTATATTTTTGTTATAATAATACAATAAAAGATAATATTATTGAACACATTTTTGTTTATGGGATGTTGGTATTGTATGGTGAGGATAATACTTTATTGAATAATATCTTTGAATATACGGGTATAACTATATTTATGAGTAATAATAACAAAATCACAGGAAATATAATAATTGAGAGTAAGTACTATGGATTATACCTACATGGTAGTAATGGTAATAATATCTCTGGAAACAATGCGAATAACAACAATATTGACGGGATTTATGTGTCTCATAGTAATAATAATACTTTTTTAAATAACATCGTGGAAAATAATGGACAAAATGGGATACATTTAAATTTCGCTATTTCCAATTTATTTACAGGAAATAAAATCAGTGATAATTTTGACAAAGGAATATTTGTTGATATAGAAAGCGAGAATAACTTATTTTATTCTAATTCTTTTATGAATAATTGTATTAACGCATTTGATAAGGGTGACAATAATGATTGGAATATCTCCGTTATAGGAAATTATTGGGATGATTATACTGGTGTTGATGTTAACCCTATTGATGGAATAGGTGATACACCTCATATCTTTGAAGAAGGTGTTGATTATTTTCCTATTTGGGATAGTTTAGCTCCAATAATTACTATTATAACACCAATAAATAATACTGAAATTGGAAGGACTGCTCCCACCTTTAATATTGAAATCATTGAGCCAAATTTAGATATTCTGTGGTATACTATTGATGGTGGTATGACCAATATGGTTTTTGTATCAAACGGAACCATAGATCAAATTTTATGGGAAACTCTATGGGATTCTTTATTAGAAGGTGATTCTATAACGATAACATTTTACGCAAATGATACTTTTGGTCAAATTGGTTATAATGAAGTTATTGTTTTAAAAAACATTCCTGAAGTGCCTGAAGAACCCGAAGAACCCGAAGAACCCGAGGAACCTGGTCAAGGAGGAATTATTCTAGGATATGATCTATTTATTTTTATGGGTTGTATATTCATCTTATCTATAATATTAATTAAAAAGCGCTCTAAATTTTAAAATCATATCTATTTTTTTTAATTATTTTTTTAATAATTCCCAATTTAGTTAAGCATTTAAAATAGCAAATAAAACAAATTAAATTAGGAATAATTGTCCCTCTTTGCAGTAATAGAAAAAAAATAATAAAAAATGGATCTAAAATTGAATCCAAAAAATTATATTCTCGTTTAATTTCATATTTCTATAACAAAATAATCATAAACAAATCTAAATAAAAATATGTGATAAATGATGGGCTATAAAATTCGATCCGGCTTCATGTTATTTTTCCTATTTGCACTGCTTTTCGCAATCATAAATATGATTGGTTGGTGGCTTAATTGGAGCCTATGGTTTATGATCGCTATAACACTCGCCATAATCGGTTTTCAATACCTTATTTCGCCATATATCATCGGTTGGATTTACCGGATTGACTGGATTCCGTTTGACCAATATAAAAGTCAATATCCCCATCTTGCCGAGGTCGTTGAAGCTCATATGAGAAAATTTCACATTCGAACACCACGAATGGGCTTAATTGACGATGGAAACCCTAATGCCTTCACGTTTGGTCACCATAAAAATAATTCCCGCGTAGTAATTACCTCCGGAATTCTACAGCATCTTAATAAAAAAGAACAAGCATCAGTCGTTGCTCATGAAATGGGTCATGTAGTTCATTCTGATTTCATAATTATGACATTAGCTAGTGCAATTCCGGTACTCCTTTATGTAGTAGCGAGATGGTGTTTTTTTGCTGGACGCTCTACTACACGTGGAAGGAGTGAGAAGGGTGGATATATCGGTTTAGTACTTTTAGTTATTGGTGTGCTTTCTTACTTTGCATATTATTTCGGATACTTGATAACATTGCTTATCTCCAGATTCAGAGAATACTACGCTGACGAAAATAGTGCCGAAATGATGGAAAATCCCAACTATTTATCAACTGCATTAGTCAAGATAGCCTACGGACTTCTTGAAGCTCAAGATAAAACATCTGAAATGTATAAATCAAAAGTTCATACATTACGATCACTAGGTATCTATAATAAAAAGGATGCAAAAAAATTAGCATTAGCAAGCGTAGGCGCCTCTGGCGGTTTCTCCCAGGAGAACATTGAGGCGGCAGCGGCTTGGGATTTACATAATCCTTGGGCTAAATATTATCAAGTGTTTAGCACACACCCCCTTCCTGCAAAAAGAATTTTAGCACTAAATAAACGATGTGCTGAATTTAATGTAAAACCTGAAATTGATCTCTCAAGAACTAAGGAAAGAGCGGAAGAACAAGCTGGAAAATCTTTATGGGATCAATTCTTAGCTGACTTATTCTGGTTATGGCTTCCTTCATTAGTATTTATCTCTTGTGTTGGATTCACGATTTTGTGGATTATTAACTTAATATTTAGTTATTCTACATTGCTGCTCGGAATAAATATATTATTCTTTTGGGCAATCGGTTTCTATCTTATGGGATTAGCCGTTATCGCTAGGACACTTTATAAATACAGAGGAAGTTTCCAGCCTTATACAATTGCAGAATTAGTTACTAACGTGAAAGTAAGTCCAATACGTCCAGTTGCCACAGTTCTTCAGGGTAAGATAATCGGAAGAGGGATTCCAGGATTGTGGTATTCAGAAGACCTTGTGGTTCAAGACGAGACAGGCTTAATTACTGTGGATTACAGATTTGGATTGAGGATTGTCGATTTCTTCTGGGCAATTATGCGAGTTGATGAATTAATCGGTCAAAACGTTCAAATTTCCGGCTGGTATAGACGTGCTCCTACACCATACGTGCAAGTGAACTACATTCTAACTGAAAGTGGAAGGAAATTTAAAAATTACTCGAAACACGTGACATATCTCAGCTCTATTATCTATTTTGGAATCGGATTACTTCTTTTCTGGTTGGCATTTAATATATTTTAATAAAAATTAATTTTTTTTATTCCTTTTTTATTTTTTATAAAATTGCCTCATTCTTTTTAAAATATAGCGTTGTGTATTTCTCCTAGTTGGTCCTTTAGATCTAAATTTAAATCATATTCACATAGTTGACCGCCATCCCGAAGAATACAATTCTTTAACTCTATGTGATATCCATTAACAGGCTTAAATTCTTTAAGAAATCCAATTGTATAAGGAATACAGACAATTTCCAAAAATCTTTCCCTTTTTGAAGGATTATAAGAGCCTCCAATTGGACAAAACTGATAAGGATGTTTGATTCTTATATTGAACTTTTTTTCACTTACTTTTTCTACTTTTACTTCTGCTCCTAATATTTCATACAAATCTCTTAAAGCCTGCTCTAAAGACTCTATTTTTCGATCTTTGTAGATTTTTGCCAATTTACTACCTAATCGTGTTGATATACTTCGAGGTAGGTTCTCTCCGCCAAGATTTATCATTTCACTAATATATGCATGAAAAAACTTTAACGCATCTTGTTTGTTCAACTTAAATACATCTCCAAATAATTTATTTAGTTCAAATCAAATATTTTTAAATTATCTTATACCAAATAACACTTTTTATCTGTTTTACAAAGAAATTTATTATTATTTAAAGGTTTATTTTGTAATTACCATTTTGATTGATTGCAACAAACAAGTAAACGCTTACATAAATGTAAAAATATCATTTCGCCTATTTTTTAAAATAAAACAAATCAGAATTAATCAATATTGAATTTTTTTTTCTTCTCATTTTAAAAATATTTATATTTATTTAGAGTGAAATAGAATTAAAAATTTAAATGAAATATATGATAAATTATGGAAAATAAAAAATCAGATAAATTGAGTAGGAAAAATTTATTAGGATATGGATTTGGGGCAATTCCTGCAGGATTATTTATGTATGTCTTCAATCTTAAATACATAGAACTATTCTATAATGATTTACTTTTGCTCCCAATATATTTTATAATTGGACAAGTCATATACATGACAATAAACGCTCTGAACGACCCGTTACTCGGACAACTTTCGGATCGGACTAATCGAGAAAAGTGGGGAAGTCGTAGGTTAATTTATATTAAATACGGCGCCCCTATTTGGGCAATAGCATTCCTGCTTATATGGTTTCCTTGGAGTTACACTGATCAAATTATAATTTTTATTCATTTTACAATTAGTATTTGCTTATACGACACAATGTTTACGCTCGTTGTTCTTGCTTGGATGGCAGTATTACCAGAAATGACTTCAAGTATTGATGAGCGGAATAAGGCAAATTTTGTCAGCTTACTTATAGGAGCTATAGTTGTTGTGCCTTTTTTGCTCATCTTGGGAGCGATGGAGGCAACTTCTTTAGAATTTCAAATTGTAACGATTTTCATAGCAATTATTTCAACTGTATTTGCGGTGCTTTGTTCTTATATGTGTGAAGAAAAACCACAGTTTCAAAAAGATGAGTCATTTCCATTATGGAAATCTATAAAAAAGACCGTGAGATTAAAATCGTTTTTACTCTTTATGGCATATAATTTCTGTGGACTCCTTATTGGAAGCATAGGTTTAAGTTATTTGTTTGCATATGAATTTATTCTGGGTTTAAGCTCTACGATGACTATGATTATCTATTTCTTAATATTTATTTTTATAGGCTATAGTGCTTACATTGTTTGCATGAAACTACGACCAAAATGGGGTATGAGAAAAGTTATTTTAAGGTTTGGCATATTGCGGGCTATAGGTGGTTTAATTATATTTATAATTGCGTTAATACCGGGATTAGAATTATTACTATGGATTGGCTTTACTTGGACAACCTTTTTCGCTGGATATGGAATATTTACAACCGGATCTTTAATGGCACTGTCTATGGATGAAGACGAGGTAAACCAAGGAACTCGTAGAGAAGGAATGTTTTTAGGAATAAATGCTCTCTTTACAAAACCAGCCGCCAGTATTGGGCCTGTGATTGCAACTTTAATTTTTCTTGCTTTTGGGTTCGTTCAGGGCGCAGATACTCAATCAGCCGAAGCATTAATAGGCATAAAAATATTATTTCTACTTGTTCCAGCAATACTTGCGGCGATTAGCCTAATATTCATTTACTTCTATCCTTGGCACGGCGAAAAGCTTGAGGAGATGAGAAGAAAACTCGAAGAAATACATAAAAAGAAACTTGAATCCGTCCGATAAAATCTAGCTTAGAAATAAATCAAAATATATTAAAAAAAACTTTTTTCTTATTTTTTTCCTGATACCAAACGTTCTCCTTTCTGCTGGTGCAGCTTTTCGAGATCAATTTCAAGTTTTTTTAGTATTTCATTATCAACTGGGTAAAAGTAAATAAAAACAAGCGCAAATATTAAAAATATTTGAGGAACGAGAAAGAAAAGGCATTTAATCCCTACTATGACTGATTCCGATTGGACATCTCTCGAACCGCCTGTAACATAAAAAGTTGCGGTTAAAATGAAAGTGGTTATTATTGGATCTTTTAGATGAATTAAATTTGTATGTAAAGAAATTAATTTTCCGAAAAATAAGATATAAAAACATTATTAAATTTATGGTCCCAAAAAAATAACAATTTTATATATAAGAAAATATAATATAATTTTGTTGGATGAAGATTCAGAGATGAAATTAAATGAAAAATACAAAAATTTGGCTATTTTTACTATCTATTTTTATTTTGTATCTGAGTTTGTTATTACAAGAACATAATAAAATTTATAATAAACAAGAGGAAATGAACCCTGGGTATATTTCAATAGCATTAGACTCATTAGATAATAATTATTTTGCTGGAGAAATATATAAAATAGAGGAGAAAGGTTATGATATAGTTATAGTTAAAAGAGGAAATAAATTGTTTAATAAAATATATAAAGTATAGATAAAATGGTAATAATGCGAAATAATGAGATTAATCGAAAAATAATTGTTATAATGCATATTGTATTATTTCTTATGCCAGCATTAATAGCTCTTATTCAAAATGATATTCATCTTCATAATAATGAGTTCATTGATTTCTTTCCAATCAAGCAGTCGGACGGTAGTATAGATGTTAAAATTGAAATGGTTGATTGGGAGACACAACGTATTGATGTTGAAACTCATCCATACGGTCATCTTCAAATTGATGCATTGGTTAAAGAAAGTTACAAGTTAAAATTTAAGCTTACAAACTTGACAGATGACCCAATCTCAAATTCGATAATGTGGATGCACTTAGGTTTTATGCCTCAGAGTAAAACTAAATTTCTCAATTTTCATGGTCCAGCAATGGCACCAAATGAAATGTTTGAAAAGCCATTAATTTATCAATGCTATGATGGAGATTACTATGGACCCTATTGGTGGATTTACGGTGTGACAGATG
>JAHLWH010000185.1 GCA_019058015.1 Promethearchaeota archaeon
GCCTTCAAGAAGCACTGTTTCCGGAGATCCAAATGAGTATCATAATATAAATTTACCTCCTCCTCATCAATATCTCTCTATATATCGATATATTGAATATATCAAAAAAGCTGACGCGATAATTCATATTGGAACTCATGGAACAGAAGAATTTTTACCAGGAAAGGAATGTGCCGGAAACTGTAATGATTATAATCTTAATTTATTAGGGTCCTTACCGAACATATATTATTATCATATAACCAATACAAGCGAATCAGCCATCGCGAAAAGAAGGGCAAATGCAGTAATAATTAATCATGCAGGACCTTCCTTTAAAAATTCTGATTTATATGAAGATCTTGAAAGACTTGAATCTTTAATCGTAGAATATCAAAATCAATTTTCATTAGGTTCTTCTAGCTCCGTTGAATCAGTTAAATCAGAAAGAATTCAAGATCTAGAAAAAGAAATAGACGAAATTGCAAAAGACTTAAATTTAGAATATAGGAGTATTTCAGAGCTTGAAGATCTCTTGTATAGATATAAAGTCTCAATAATACCAATGGGGCTACATGTTTTAGGAAAAAATTATTGTCTAGAAGAAAAGTTTGATTTAATACTAATGATTCTGATAAATTCTGGTGAAATACCTCCTGCTATCGAAAATATTGTTTCTAAATTTGGAATTAATGAAAAAGAGCAGTCAGAGAACATAAAAGAGTATCTAATGAATATTATTGAAAAATTATCCTCATTTGTTGAGATTAACAAGAATATTGTTAAAAAAATTAGTAAGGAATTGGAAACTGAATATGATTTAACTCAAGAAGACCACAATTTAATGATTGAATGGATAGGAAATCTCTTGAATAGAATGGATAATTCAATGGAAATGAGTAACATTATCCATGCATTAGAAGGAGGTTATATTGAACCGGGACTTGGAGGAGACCCAATAAGATCACCTCATATTTTTCCAACAGGTCGAAATTCTTTTGGATTTGATCCGCGACTTATACCAAACACAACTGCTTATAGGCGAGGAGGGGAAATTGCTGAAAAATTGATTCAAAATTATAAAAAAGAAAATAATAAATGGCCTGAAACTGTAAGTGTAGTTTTATGGGCTTTCGAAACGATGAAAACCGGTGGTGAAACAGTAGGACAAATATTTAACTACTTGGGCGTGAGGGCTGTTAAAAATAAATCTATTTGGACTACTGAACTTGAGGTAATACCGCTTGAAGAATTAAATCATCCTCGAATTAACTTTATAACAACTATTTGTGGCATCTTTAGAGACACATTTCCATATATTTTAGATTTAATAAATCATGCAGTTGAATTGGTTGTTGATTTGGATGAACCTTTAGAGCAAAATTATGTAAAGAAATCAGCAATGGAATTAAAAGAGCAAGGTGCTGAAAATCCAGAAGCAAGAGTTTTTGGTCCACCTCCAGGCAAATATAATACAAATTTAACTGATATTATTTCTGCTGGTCAATGGGAAAATGAAAAAGAATTAATCGATGATTACCTTAATAATATGAGCTATGCATATATGCGAAATCAAAAAGTAAAGAGGAGTGTTAAAACATTTTCTGAAAATATAAGAAAAATAAACCTTATGAGTCAGATTCGGGATTCAAGTGAATATCATATAACGGATTTAGACCATTATTATGAATTTACCGGTGGATTAGCCAGAACCTATGAAGAACTAAGTGGTAAAAAGGCTAATATATATATTGCGGATACATCGAGTAAAAAAATTAAAGTTGATACCATTGAAAAAAGCATAAAAGAAGGGACAATTACAAGAACTTTAAATCCTCGCTGGATTAAAGGGCTGTTAGTTCATAAATATCATGGAGGACAAAAAATTGCAGAAAAGGTTGAAAACATATTAGGTTTGGCTGCAACAACACATAGTGTGGATAATTGGATTTGGGATAAATCATATGAACAATACTTCGAAAATGAAGAAATACGAGAGGCATTGATTGAAAATAATAGGTTTGCTATGATGGATATTATAAAAAACATGCTCCAAGCGGATCAAAGAGGTTATTGGGATGCACCTGAAGAAAAGATTGATAACCTAAAGAAGATGTTCCTGGAACTAGAAAATTGGATTGAGATGACGTATTAAATTAGAATAAAGAATTATGTTAATTTCTTGAAAAGAGCTTGGAATTCTGCTTTAACATTTGATAATCCTAGGGTTCTAAGTAAATGTATAGATCTCTTATTTAAAGAATAGAATGAGCGTAGCTCATTACGTTTATATTCTTTTTTCTTTTCATTTTTGATGAAATTATTCTCTCTTAGTATTTTTAGATGATAGTTTAATTTATTTTCTTGGACAGATGATAACAATTTTTTCAATTGGCTGAAAGATAAAGGTTGTTCACTTGCGAAGAGAGTTAGAAGAATTTTATATCGTGTCTTTTCGGAAATGATTTCTAAATCTTTTCTCACATTCTCAAAGTTTTTGGGGGTCTGTATTTTTTCTCACTCCTATGGTTTTTAAAAAAAGTTTCATTGTTTTCTAAGTAAAATATGATAAAATTAATATTTAAATTTAACTCAAATCTGATTGAGTCAATCCATTTCAACATATAATAATTCAATAGGATCAATGAATTTATAACCAATTTCATATATAATAGAGGCAAAAAAATGGAAATCTCACATGATGACACATGGGAACAATTCTTAGATGAATTTCTAGAGATATTCTCTGGCGATGGATTTTTTAAGCATAAAATTTTCATATGTGGCTCATATATAAATGAAAACTTTGCGAATTTAAAAGAAATTCAAAATATAATTAATACTAATAGGAATTTGTTAGGTTTTTTTGAGAATCAATTTAAGAGAACTCATAATGAAAATTTGGTGTTTAAATTCGATTTATTAGCGAAATTTTCTGAAGAGATACTTATAGTAATTGAGCATGATAAGGGTGGACATATGGTAGAGATGGGAATAATTATTGCAATAGAAGAATTTCTAAAAAAAACAAAAGTGTTTGTGCTAAAAGATGCTCCGATTACCTATATGCTAAAAAGCGGCGGGCTTTTATCTCCATTTTTTTCCGAAGAAAAGAATTTATATTATTTTCGGAATAATGATGATTTGAAATCTATCATGTTAAAATTATATATCATGAAATAACTTATCTTTTAAAAGTGTTTTAAAGTTATTTTTTAAATTCTAATTAATAAATATCATAAATTATTATCTTAATCACTTAAAAAATTTTTAAATATTATTTTATCAATCTTGGACACTAAATTATATAATAACTAAGGTAGTTAAAAAATGTCGAAAAAAGTTAAATATATTGATTTGTCAATACCTATAGCAAATGATACATTATGTGATCCTCCACTCACGACGCCTAAAATTGAATATAGCGATCATATTAGAGGGGCTGAAGAAATGGCTTTCGCATTTCCAAAACTGAAACCTGAAGAGCACTTACCCGATGGAAAAGGATGGGCGACTGAATTAATTACTCTATCAACCCATAGCGGGTCCCATATGGACGCTCCATGGCATTATGGTCCTGTGCAAGATAGAGAGATTGGGGAAAGAAAGGCAATGACAATTGATGAAATTCCATTGGAATGGTGTGTAGGACCTTTAATTGTTCTTGATTGTACCGATTTTGAAGAAGGTCATGTAATAATACCTGAGGATGTAGATCACAAGTTAAATCAAATAAACCATAAATTACAGGAAGGATATATCGTTTGTGTTCATACTAATGCTCCAAAGCATTTTGGGACAAGGGAATATATAAATCATGGAGTAGGTGTTGGAAAAGAAGCAACATTGCATATCGTTAGACAAGGTGTGCATGTAGTTGGAATAGACTCATGGTCATGGGATGCTCCATTCAAGAGTACAAATAGGAAGTGGCGCGAATCAGTCAAAGAAAAAAATCCAGATCCAAGCATTATCTGGGAGGGTCATTTCGCTGGTATCGAATTGGGATATTTCCAAATGGAGAAATTAACAAATTTAGACAGAGTCCCTCCCGTGGGTGCTACGATTTATTGTTTTCCCATAAAAATAACTGGTGCAAGTGCAGGATGGGTGCGTGCGGTAGCTACAATACGCGAATAATATTTAATAACAATATTTTTTTTATCTATTTTTTTAAAAAATCTAATTTTATGATTCCATTCATAACAGTTTCTCTATTTAATTTTTCAACCAGATACTCACACATTACTATCTTTTTATTTTCTAGATTCTGAATCTCCACAACCTTTCCTTTATGAACTATTTCCTCATCAAGATAAACAGGTTCTCCAAATTTAATTGAAATTTTACTTATTACATTAATATCATCAATCCAATTAATTATCCATTTTGAGATATAAGAAAATAGAAAATTACCAGCAACAACAATGTTATCAAAACCCAATTTTTTAGCATAATTTAAATTAAAATGAAGCGGATTAATCTCATGAATCAATCTATTATATTTTCCATATGCTTTTTTTTCAATTTTTACTTTAAAAGACGGAAGTTTTTGACCAATTTCAATACTATTTGGATTTATTCTTTTCAATTTCATTCATCACCAGCCAATTTAATAAAAAATTCATGATTATCAATCCCATAAATAATATTCTTCTTGTCTAAAACAGATGTTTTGAAAACAATAGAATAATAAGTTCCTTTTTTACCTGTTTTTTTAACCGGCTCAGTTAAAACAATTTTTACTTTAAATTTGTTATTCAATAACATTGGACTATAAAATTCAACTTCTGAACTCGTGTGTATAACTCCCGTAGCAAATTTTTGATAAAATTCAGGTCCAATTATAATAAAAAATTGACTTATTGTCCTGTTAGTTATGCTCATAAAATAACCAGGTGGGATTAATCTACCTTTATAACCTGCTATTATTGCTGCTGCTTCATCTAAGTAAATTAAATTATTATCATTAATTAACTCACAGAATTTGGTTATTTCACTCTCATCTATGCTAATCTCTTGAGTACCCATTTCTTGTATTACTTCTTTTATGCGAATCTTAAATTTTTCTACTAATGAAGTTTTATTTCTCGTCATTATTTTTTATGTTAGAGTTATTGAATAATTTAAAAAAAGTTAAATTTAGATTTTTAAAAAAATTCTTTATCTAACTTATTTGATGAATTGAATGATTGGAATTTTTTTTATTCAATATTTATACGATTTTTTCCAAAATATAAATATATAACTAAGAAAAAAGAAAAAAAATATGTTTGATGTAATTGTCTCAGGAGCGGGACC
>JAHLWH010000016.1 GCA_019058015.1 Promethearchaeota archaeon
ACTCCCGCTTTAGCCATTGCTTTTAAACCCTTATCATTTGATTTCAATAAATGTCCTGCTTGAACTGCGTTTAATTTTGCTGCCAATAAAGCTCCATTTGTATCTACAATCTCATCTATATGAATTTGAGGTTTTAATCCATATTTTTCTGCAGCATTTATTATTTTCTGAGTTTGTTCGATTGAAAATATCCCGTCTTCACAGAATACATCACAGAACTCTGCTAAACCCTCACTAGCAATTTTGGGGATCATTTCTGAAATTATTAAGTCAACATAATCATCCGTTCTCCCTTTGTATTCTGGTGGTATTGCGTGTGCACCTAAAAAGGTTGAAACAACATCTAATGGGTGTTCTTTGTTAAGGATGTGCGCCGCTTTTAATGATTTTATTTCGCTATCGAGTGAAAGTCCATAACCAGATTTCGTTTCAACTGTTGTTGTACCATAATTCATCATTCTATCTAAGATTTTTTTGCCGTTTTCAACTAATTTCTCAAGAGAGGCTCTTCTGGTCTCTCGAACAGTTTTTAGTATTCCACCTCCTGCCTCGAGAATCTCGAGATACGTTTTTCCAGCAAGCTTCATTGATAATTCACTTTCTCTTGAACCGTCAAATATGATATGGGTATGTGGGTCTATAAATCCAGGAGTAACTAATTTGTTAGTGGCATCGATCTTATTGTTTATTTGATCGTAAGCATATTTAGACATTAGATCCTCGGTAGTTCCAACAAATATGATTTTATCATCTTTTACTGCTACCGCACCATCAAGAATAATTGCCAACTCTCCCATTTTTTTACCAATTCTAGGCACTCCAAATTTTGAGTCCATAGTAACAAGTTGATTTGCATGGACAATTGCGAGATCTGGTTCATCATTCTTCATAATTGGCAGCCCTATTGATTGCTTATTTTTAATAATTCATTGCTTTTAATAATTTCTATGGCTACTTCTATTAAATCAGAGAGGATTGTATCTTCTGTTAAATGGGGAATTTTCTTTCGTATATATTCATGGCAAGCTTCTAATATCTTGCTTGATTTTAGAGGACTTCTAAAATCAAAAGCTTGCGCTGCGCATAAGAGTTCTATTGCAAGAATCTTTTCAACATTTTCAATTATTTGAAGCGTTTTTCTAGCACTAATAGCCCCCATACTTACATGATCTTCTTGACCCATAGATGTAGGGATACTATCAGCACTAGCAGGAAAGCAGAGTGATTTACTTTCACTTGCAAGAGCCGCTGAACAATATTGGACCATCATAAATCCAGAGTTTAAACCAGATTCCTTAATTAAATAAGGGGGTAATCCCCATTTCCCTTCCAAAAGAAGATATGTACGCCGGTCAGAGATGTTTCCAAGTTCAGAAGCTGCTAGACCTACATAATCTAAAGGTAATGCAAGTGGTTGTCCGTGGAAATTTCCTCCACTAATAGCATCTTCTTCATTAAAAATAATAGGGTTATCGGTAATGGAATTTAATTCACATTCCAATTTTTCATTCAAATGCGATAAAGCATCCCTAGATGCACCATGAACTTGTGGCATACACCGAAGAGAATATGGATCCTGAATACGTTCACAATTTTTATGAGATTCTACAAATTCGGAATTCTCAAGAAATTTCCTTATTCTCTTAGCCACTATTTTAGCACCTTGATGTGGTCTTAATTCAATTAATCTCTCATCAAAAGGTTGGGGTGAACCTAAATAGCTTTCAAGACTGAGAGCACCAATTATATCCGCGTGATCTAAGCAATTTTTTAATTTTTCTGATACTTTTATTGCATGAGCTGCTATAAATTGCGTACCATTAATTAATGCTAAACTTTCTTTTGGGCTAAGTTTTAATGGGGGAATTTGATGTTGATTTAATATTTTTTCAGTTGGAATTAAGGTTTTCCCATCAGTTGATAGATATCCCAAACCAATTAATGGTAAAAATAAATGAGCTAAAGGCGCGAGATCTCCCGACGCACCAACGGAACCTTGTTCAGGAACTAATGGTATATAATTTTTCTCAATATGCCAGAGTATTCTCTCAAGTATTTGTAATGATATTCCGGAATAGCCTTTACTTAATACATGTACCTTGAGAATAAGCATTAATTTTGAAATTTCTTGCTCTATTGGTGAGCCAACACCAACACTATGACTCTTAAGAATATTCTCTTGCAATTTACTAGTATCTTCTTTAGAAATTCTAGTTCTACATAAGGAACCAATTCCAGTATTAATACTATATACAAGTTTTTCACCCTGAGCAATAGATTGGACAATCTCATAACTTTTTAATATTTTAGTTTTAACCTCATCTGTTAATATCCCTTTTATCTGGTCCCTTGCCAATTTCAGCGCTTTTTCAATTGTAAGTTGATCTAAACCATATTTAAAATTGTCTTTCATATTCTCCGGCTCCTAAATATTGATAGATTTTTTAATGTGTTAATCGAATAATTTAATTCATTTAAGCTTTTTTAAATAATTAATTACTACTTCATCAACAAGATCATCTTGTGCTATGAATGGTAAGGTTATATGACCCCGTTCTTCATTTTCAGTATTCCAATTATAAGCAATTTCCATGGCATGCGGATTTCTTGCCCAACTTCTTCTACCTATTCCACCCATCACATCCCATTCTAATGCATTCTTTATAGTATTATCTACCTTTTCAGACCCATCTAATACCAGCCCAAAACCACCATTAAAGCATTTTCCAACACCTACACCTCCCCCGTTTGAGAGTACAGCCAAAGTCATGCCCCTTAAAGCATTTCCAGCAAAACAATGAACAGCCATTTCTGCCATAACATTGCTCCCATCTTTAATGTTGGATGTTTCTCTGAATGGGGAATCAGTACCAGAAACATCATGATGGTCTCTTCCAAGCATTATAGGCCCGATTTCTCCTTTTCTTACCAATTCATTAAACTTTAGAGCAATATTAATTCTTTCTTTAGCATCGGCATATAATATTCTGGCTTTTGTCCCAACAACAAGATTATTTTTTTTCGCATCTCTTATCCAAATATAGTTGTCTCTATCTTGAGCTCGCCTTTCTGGATCAATGTAGCTCATTGCTGCATGGTCAGTTTTATCAAGATCCTCATTTTTTCCGGAGAGACATACCCATCTAAAAGGACCATACCCATAATCAAAGCATATAG
Organism: Promethearchaeota archaeon; assembly: GCA_019058015.1. Taxonomy (GTDB): domain Archaea; phylum Asgardarchaeota; class Lokiarchaeia; order Sigyniarchaeales; family SOKP01; genus 6H3-1. Next base: position 3,178 of record JAHLWH010000016.1, read on the forward strand.
GTCCCATAATATCTTCAACATACGATGGAAAAATAAATCCTTCTGAAGTATCAACGCCGTTTTTAACAATCTCTCTGACACCTGCATCAAAAACCGCTTTCATAAATGAATTTCCATAATCCCAAAAGAAAGTTCCCTTATCTCGCATAATTTTTATTGATCTGAATTGTTCCTTTAAAGATTCATCTATTAGTTGTTTTAATTTTTTTGGGTCAGATTTTATTAATCTCCTTCCTTCTTCAAAGCTAACCTGGTATGGTGTATAACCACCATTATATACAGCATGACAGGAAGTCTGGTCAGAAGCAAGTTCAACTTTGATCTTATTTTCAACCACATATTTCCAAAGATTAACAACATTTCCATAATACCCAATAGATATTGATGTACCTGATTTTTTTGCATCATCAACCCAATTGAAAATCTCTTCTAGATCATTGGAATATTTTGAAAGCCATCCCTGGTCATGCCTTGTTTCGATCCTTGATTTTTCCACCTCTGCTATAACACCTATGCCCCCAGCTATCTCTACTGCTTTTGCTTGAGCTCCTGACATACCTCCAAGACCTGAACTAAGGTATATGACTCCCTTGAGGTCTTTATCGGTAGAGATTCCAAGATAAAGACGCCCAGCATTAAGCAAAGTGATATAAGTTCCATGAACTATGCCTTGTGGTCCGATATACATCCAACCTCCGGCGGTCATTTGCCCATAGTTCGCTACTCCCAATGCTGCAGCCGTTGCAAAATTTTCTGGGTTATCGAACATTCCAACCATTAAACCATTTGTCGAGATCACCCTGGGTGCAGTGGGGAAGGTAGGAAATAATCCAACCGGATGTCCAGATGCCACGACAAGAGTTTGATTGGAAGTTAATTCTTCAAGATACATTTTCACAAGCCGGTACTGCATCCAATTTTGGTGAACTTGACCAGATTCTCCATATGTGACAAGTTCATAAGGATATAGAGCTACATCAAAATCAAGATTGTTATCAATCATAACTTGTAAAGCTTTCCCTTCAAGTGTTTTTCCTTTATATTCATCAACAGGCTTCGCTTTTATGTTTCCTTCTGGTCTAAATCTATAACCATAGATTCTACCTCTTGTAACCAGTTCATCCATAAATTCAGGGGCAATTTTTTCGTGTAGAGAGAATGGTATATATCGTAAAGCATTTTTCAAGGCTAATTTTGTTTGATTTTTATTGAGTCTATAACCGCGAGATGGTGCTCTTCTAATACCATCAATGAATTCGGGATATTTTGGGAGTATCTCGGGCAATTTAATTTTCATAGCTTTTGAAAGATCCATATTTTTTAATTATCACCATCCAGTATTTGAATTTTATTATTTCTTTTTTTAAAGACACTAAAGTGCTAACCAAACGGGAAAAAAAGGCTATGAAAAAATTAATAAAATATTTAACATTTAAAAGCAGAAAAAAGTAAATATACAGTTTTGAAAGAACTTAATCGGCAAATTATCGAAATTGAGCAGATTGCTAGTCATGCTTGGCCAGCTCATGAAGTTCAGTATTTGGGTGGATGGATACTTCGAGCCAGTTATGGGATTACTCATAGGGCAAATAGTACATTAATTCTTGACGAGCTACCCGAGGGAGATATCGATTCATCTATCCAAATTATTCGTGAATTCTATATTAGCCGAGGTTTACCACCAAGATTTCAATTAACGAATGCAAGTGTGCCTGCTAATATTGACCGTAAAATTGCTGATTTGGGTTTTATCTTAGAAATGAAAGTTAATGTGCAAATTATATCCCTGGATTCTCTGATCCAAGGTATGTCTCCATTCCGTGTAGAAATTCATCCGGCTCCTCAGCAAGACTGGCTTTCTACATATGCAGCTGTTGGAGATTATGATTCTTTCTCTTTAGGAATTAGGAAAGTCATTATGATACGTGTTGTGCAGAAAAAAGCGTATGCATCAGCCCTCTTTAAAGGCAAGGTTGTCGGTGTGGGATTTGGTGTGGCTGAGCGTGGTTGGCTTGGATTATTTGCGATAAGCACTCTAACTCAGTTTCGATGTAAAGGAATAGCAACTGCTATTACACGCACTCTCGCCCAATGGGGATTATCTAAGGGAGCTACCCATGCCTATCTCCTAGTTGAACAGAAGAATGAACTTGCAAATGCCCTTTATAACCATTTAGGTTTCCAAAATCTCTATTACTATTGGTACAGATTGGAACAAGGCAGCAATGAAATTAATTCTAAATGAGATACTCTACTTAAGGTAAAGAAAATTAATTTATTTTTATTTTAAAAGAGAATCGATAATTATTTTTTTATGATCGAATGCTAATTCCATTGACTCAATATTTTTGATGGGAACTAATTCCAAATCCATAGCATCAGTTTTAGCCATGGGTTTTTCGTTCAATGTTAATGGCTTACATAGATATGAAATTGTCACAGTATGTCCTCTTGGATCTCGCTCGGGATCAGAATAAACTCCTGTTAGTCTTATAATTTTGATATGGATATTTGTCTCTTCAAAAGTTTCCCTTATACAAGCTTCTTCCGTGGTTTCTCCAATTTCTACAAAACCACCGGGCAAAGCGTATTGATCTTGAAATGGTGGATTTTTCCTTTTAATAAGTATAATTTTTTCATCTGGCATTTTTATGACAGCATCAACCGTTAAAAGTGGTGTAATGGGTTTAGGCATATTTTTCACTTTATTTTAAAAATTTATTTTTAAATTCCAGAAATTTTTGTTAAGGCTTCCGGTTTATCACAATTAAGACCTTTTTTTTTTGAAAGTTCTAAAGTTAATAATTGTATCGGAATGATTGATAAAAAGGGACGCAAATCTGGCAATGTTAGAGGAATTTTTAATTGAAAATCAACTAATTGGGAATCTACACCACTGGATATTCCTACAATTGTTGGATTTCTTTTCTTCATCTTGTTTATTAATTTAATCATGTGTTCTTTTCTTGTATCATTTTGTGATGGAATAATAGTTAAAATCCAAACACCAAACTCCGCCAATATTATTGGCCCATGGGGAAACTCGGCAGTTGGAAATTCGTCTGCAAAAATTTGGGCTCCTTCTTTTAATTTTAAAGCTCCTTCTTTCGCTGTAGCAAAATCGGAACCTGATCCCAGGACAAAACAGCGATCGGTTAGTTCAAAATTTGATATTAATGTTTTTACTTCTTTATGAGATTTAGGAATTAATTTTTCTATTTTGTTTGGAAGCGAAAGCAGCTCATTCCAATATGAAGTATATATATCATCAGAAATTTTATTTAAGTATTTAGCAATTTCAAGAGCAAATGCTGTAAGAACACCCAATTCCGCAATATATGTTTTTGTAGCCATCACACTTATTTCTTTTTCACATTTAGTAAAAATACAATAATCTGTGATTTTAGCTAATTTTGAATCTGGGTTATTTGTAACACATACTGTTGGAATATTTTTCTCATTTCCATATTCGATAGTTCTAATTGTACCTTTAGATTCACCGCTTTGAGAAAGACCAATTATTAAATCATTTTCATTAATAATTGATTCAATTAAATATGGAAATTCAGGTGCAAATTCAGCAGAGGAATAAATTTTTACTAAATTATTAAATAAATATTGCGCAAAGAAGCCTGAATGATAAGACGTGCCTGATCCAGTTAAAAATATTCTTTTTTTTTGAGTTTTAAAAATTTTTTTAGTAATATCTTTTATTATATCTTTTTGTTCTAATGTTTTTTTTAATGCTCCGGGTGTATCGTATATTTCTTTAAGAGTGTATTTGCCAAGATTATTTGAATTTTCAGTATTCATCTTGTTTTAAATCATATTATTAAAAAAACTTCGTTATATTTTTAGAAATTATTAGCATATTAAATATATTTATTTTATTTAAAATAATACCATATTTAATGAGTAAAAAAGTAGATACATCCCCCTTAGATATTGAAACTGCTGATATCTTCTTGAAAAAATTGTATGAAGTAATTTATAAATTATCAACCTTCTCTAAAACTCAATTCCCCAGATTCACAAAATTATGGAATATTTACCTTTTTAAAAGTAAAATAAACCCTCATATTCCAAGACAAATAAAATTAAATAAGGAGAAATTCTTAACCGATAATGAATATAAAGCTCAAATTCTTAGAATTACAGAAAATGCTATTGTTGATATTTTTTATTCTATTCGTTCTATTGTTAAGGCATTATATAATAAAATTTTTCCCAATCCAGATTTATTCCTTAAAGATTTTTCCGAAGATGATCAAAAGATTTTACCTTATCTTTGTGCAAAAGATTTATATGGTAAGCTCCTTGAATTTCTTAAGTTAGAACACAACATAACATCGACAAAATATTTGATTATTGGAAAAAATTACTTATTATTAAAATTAAACGGAATGAGCAATGCCGAAATTCTCAATAGCCTAGAAAAGTCAGAAATATCAATAAAATACTATAAGTTAAATAAAATAATGCAAGAAATTGAAGGGGAAAGAATTATTAAGGTGGAGAGGAAAGGCAGAACTAAAATCTATACATTAAAGAATGATTTAGTTCTAAGCTCTGATGGACAAAAAAAGTATAATCAGTTTTTTCACCCTCTTTTAGAATGGTCTACACTGATTTGGCGTAGTTTTTTCAATATCCGGGAATTAAATATCTCCCCACCTTCGGAATATAAATGGTGTACATATTTAGAAAAAGTCTTACCACGAGCCGCTACTCAAGGATTTAATGCGACTCATTATGTTATGAAAAATTTGGCTAAATATTATGAAATGCTTATAAAGGAAGAGAATGAAGAATAATTTCATTTTCAAAAAAAAAATTGTTCAGAATATATAGAAAAATAAAAAGGCTAAGATATAATAATCAGTATCAATAAATTGAATCTTTCGAAACTAATTAATCTAATAATATAACTACTTTTATGTTGTTATTTTGGATGGAACATTAGCAAAATATTTTTCCACCAACTCAATTGCTGAACTGAATTGGTCAGCTCTATAAACCTTATTAGTTATTTTTTGGGTATATTTTTTTTCAAATTCATATGTAAATTTTTCAACGCATTCAACCAGAAATTTTGAAGATTTGGAAGATAATAAACCCACAGTAATATTTTCCGATTTTTTAAAAATTAAAATTCCATCAGTTAATGCAATTTGTTCCATATCTCCTTTTTTTAACACTTCAATACTACATTTTTGAAGTGCGAATAATAATCCCGAGTATATTTCATTATCCATCTTATCATCTAACCAATTAAAATTAAATAAAGAGACACCAGATCTTCCATGAATAACAACCAGGCGATGCGCTGTAAAAGGTAAGACGTAAAGGATTTTCGGTTCCTTTATGATTACAATTGCTATTATTAAAAATCCTGTCCCAACAAAGAAAATACCTATTGGCATGCCTAATAAATACTGAATTGACCATACAAAATAGCCAGTAATTGTAAAAAAAGTTCCAATGAATAAAATTAATGCTGGTTTTATTATACTTTTTGGGCCCTTAAAGATTATTCTTAAACTCCAGTAATTAGCCGAAAGTGCATAAAACATTAACCCAAAATTTCCTATAAAACTAAGAATTCCTGATGTTTTTAATGATGCGTAACCGAATCCAAAAAAATATATAATCGAATCAGGTTGAAAAATGAAAATCCATACCAAACTAGTTAATGAACACATAAGTCCAATTATAATGGGGCTAATGACATCACTTGATGAACGATTAATAAAGATTAAAAAAAAGAACATGCCTGATAAACCCAAAAAATGAGTCAGACGATAAAGATCAAAACTCAAGAATAGGAATGATAAACTGGTGAAAAAGAAAAAAAAACAAAAACTTAAAAATGATATGAATAAATACAGAGCCGATTTATTTTTTTTGGAAAATGCATTCCAACCGACTATAATCGCACAGATTAAAATCATTAAAGCACCAAAAAGATACCAAGTAACTTCGGCTGTCCAATTTAATGACACTTTATACCCTACTCCAAAAAATATATAGATAATTTTTAAAGATAAATTATTGTTATTATAAAAAAATTAATTTTCTTTTTTTGTTTTCAATAAAAGATGGTTAATTCTCCCTTAAAAAAGCTTACTATAACAAATTATGAGGAGATGCATTAGAAAAAAAGAGATTTTTTTAATATTTTTTTGCAGGTACTAGCTTTAATACTTGGAATATTTGATTTTCAGAAGGATTTGTATCAAAATTTTTCAATTTTTTTTGTAATTTTTCACTTAGTATGAAATCCAATAAGAAATTTGGTTTTTCCTCACTTAGAATGATAAGTGAACCACTAGAGCCTCCTAATTTTGCTCCGATGATATTATTTATATTACAAAAATTTAATATTTCTTGATCAATTTCTCTTTGTAATATCACATTTTCAGTTGGATTTCCATAACGACCGTACGTCTGTGTTAATTTCTGATTTTCATTCATCAGTTTTCCAATTAATTTAAGGTCTTTATTAATAATTGCTTCTTTACCTTTAATAGCGCAATTTCGAATTTTATTCACTATTTTAATTAGACTAGAATTAGTTGGATAAGCGAGAAAAGGGAATCTATGAATATCTCCACTACTAATATTCTTACTCCTTACACCAATATAGAATGGAATATCTTTAATATCAAGGTCTTCAATAATATAATTTCTAAAGTCATCACTTGAAAAATCCATATATTTTACCCCACCAAACGTATCTATAAAACAATCTTGCGGTCCAGCAGTATTCCCTATAATCTCATGCTCAACAAGTCGAGTATAATGAGCGATGGTTCTTAAATTTAAGTTTAAAGAAAATAAATTATTGAGACCCTTAAATAGATTAACAATTATAGCAGTAGAACCTGAAAGACCCCCTTGTATGGGAATATTTGTCTCAATTTTAAAACTGAAATTTTCTATGCTAAAACCTTTTTGGTTTAATAAAATTAAAGAACTGCCTACTAGATTATTAAAATTCTCATTTTGTTCATTATTAGTTAAAAATAAATTTTTTTCTGCTTTAATTACCTCTCCTTTTACGAAAAGATCTTTAATGGTTGAGGAAATCACAACACCATTATAAATATCTGATGGATTTCCCAAAATTCCAATTCTTGCGTTAGTTTTAATTCTTACCATTTTATTTCTGGAATTCTTTTGTTCTTTTTATTTCAATATTAAATTCTTTTAGGATTTGAGATAAATATGATTTATCTGGAGCATTCAATCCTTTCCAATCAAAAATGAAAAATCTTACTGTTTTCTCAATTGTTTTTTCAATCATTTGTTTAATCATTTCCTCATTAAGTTCTTGAACAAAATATTTAGGACAAATATGAGCAATTGCTATGTTTATATTAATTATAAGTTTTTTAAATTTAGGCGAATAATGGGTTCCACCAAATCCCAGACCTATAATTGGGTTTTCTTTTTTTACCATCCAATATTTTTCAATTGTTTTAATAATCGCATCAGCCACTACTTTTCCCGCTTCTTGATCATTCCATTCAGCCTTTATACTGCCTAACTCAATAAAAACTAATGGAATGGAATGATTTGTGGGTCCATGATGATTAACTTCCAGATCAATAGAAAATTTTCCCTCTTCTAATTCTCTGCTGGATTCTAGAAGGGAGAGAAATCCAGCTTTTAATAAAATAGCACTTGAGTATGCAATTTCTTTTGAATTGCCACCAAATAGTGCTTCTTCGCCCCAATTTCCAGTTGTATGAATTAATAAAGCCGGTCGAGCTGATTTTGAAGCATGTCTGCTAGCAAAAATTAAGAAATCAGGCTTAAAATCTAACTCTTCCAATTTAAGATCGTCGAGAAAAATCAAACTCTTATCAGTAAGTCCTAAATAAACTCGATTATTTAAAGAAATTTCCTCTTTGATGAAATCTTTTTTAACTTTATTCAATAGAAAGAGATTATGCCCATACCATTTATTATTTAATTCTTTAAATGTATAATTTTTTGAATTTATTAATTTATGACGGATGTTTATTGATGCGATATCCTCCGAACTCGATATAATCAAAAAATTTGGCATTATATTATATAATAATATACACGTTTTAATTAACCTATAACTCAATTAAAGATACAAAAAAATTAAACTTCATTCCTCTTTTTCTTTCTTTTTCGTCTATATGCGATTAAAACAGATATACATATAACTTTTCCTACAATTGAAAGAACAAGTAAAATATATCGTGTTGGAATATAGACTCCTGAAATGTTGTTATTTATTAATAACACATCTGTATCACTCTGAATATCAAAAATAATGAAATTGTTAATAAAATCATTCTTTATTATCGTAATATTTTTAGTGGAATTCGGAATATATTCCGTCTCATAAAAACAATGCCAATTATCAGCTAAAATGCCTGTTTCATGACCAATAAAGGTATTATTCTCTATTAATACATTCGAAGTAGAATGTATGGCTACTCCTACTATATTACTTTCCATATAATTATTATAAATATAAATCTGGTTATTTAAATTATAATCTAGCCAAAATGCACACCCAGTACCAAAATATTTACCGTCATAATTATAAGTATCATAGATTATATTATTATATGCAATTAAACTGGAATTGTCTCTAATATTAATTGCATTATCTTCATTTCCAAAAAATGTATTGTTATAAATTGTGGTATTAGAGTGATCAGCTTCAATTCCATTAAATTCATTATAGTGAATAGTGTTATTATAGATTTCTACCTCTGTATAAAAGAGATCTATACCATTTGAATCCTCGCTTCCAAAAATATCATTATTATAAATTTGAGCACTTGTAGAATAAATTAAATTTCCTTCCATATCAAGATCGCTTTCGACAATTATTTGTTCGAAGAAGTTATTTTTGATAATGTTATTATGCACACTTACATTATTCGCCTTTATATTCAAGCCATTTCTGTTTGAATTTTGTATTATACTATCTCTCACAATAAAATTATCCGCTCCGATAAATACGCCCTCACTACCTTCGCAATCTTCTCCTTCAGGGCACCCTGTTTCTTGCATCTCACGATGATGAATTCTAGGACCACTCAATTCCTCGATGGTTGAATTTTGAATAAGATCTCTGCTCCCTTTAAGATACCAAAAATTATATTCGTAATTGTTATTCCAAGCTGTTACTTTACTGTTATAGATATATAATCCGCAATTATCTTCCACGCGAATTAAAAACTCACCATCATAACTTGAGTTTATATATAAAATAACGTTAATGAGTGTTAAATTACCTCCCTCTCTGACCGTTAAATTCCCATTTAAGACAATTTCTTGATTTGAAGTGAAATTATTTTGAGTAATTTCCTAATTTTCATAAATCACAGATTGATTTCCTGATACATATTCAATAGAAAAATCTAAAATTGGGTTAAAAAAAATTGTTAATAAAAATAAAAATATAATTGAACTTACAATTTTTCGAATGGATTTTGTCATACTAAAAAAAATTTGTGGTTATGTCAAAATAATGAATCTCTATAAATTTAAAATTATTTTAAATTCTTCTTGACATTGGCCAAAAAAATTGAGAAATTCTCGCTTTCGCAGATTTTAAATAAAAATATTCAGTTCTACCTGCTACCCACTTAATTATGCATTTATCTATACCCATCTGCTTTATATCCCATAAGCACCATTTTAACAACAACCCTCCGATACCTTTTCCCCGTAAAATTTTTATTATACCTGTTGGACCAAAACTCCCCGGATGTTGAGCACTGTGAGTTGCAAATCCTATAATTTTGTTATTATTGAGATCTCGCACGATAAACGTTGTTGAGGGATCATTCTCAAACGAAATAAGGGTCTCTTCTGGCCATGTGCCTCTGCCAAAATGTTTTTTAACAAAAGCTACAATTTCTTCTTTATCTTTTTGTAATGCTCGTGATATTTTATATCCATTTATTTCTTTCAGGGGTTCTTCTTTTGGAAAATCTTCCTTATCAACTTCTAAGTCTGTTCGAAATCGTTTAAAGAAATTGTGTTTAAAGCCCAATTTCCTCAAAAAAAAGTATGCTTCAGTATGTCTTGGGTCGAGACCAGGCAACCAATAACGAGGATTTGAGTCCATAATAGAAACCTTCATTCTCCAAACTGAGTTTTTTTGTTGTTTTGCCCTCTTAAGAAGCTCGTTCATCATTTTAGTTCCTATTCCTTGAGATCTATAATTTTTTTCTACAACGAACATCTTTATAACTAATTTATTTCGAGATTTTAGGAGAATACTTCTTCTAAACACAGCAAAAAAAAATGCTATTGGCGTATTATTCTCATCAACTGCAACTAAACTCAATTCAGAAATATAACCTTCGTCCATTAAGGTTGCATGTTTAAAAGTTCGAAATGAAAAGGAGTAAAATAATACATTTTCCTCACACATTTCATAAACAGATCTTAAATTGCTTTCAGTAAGCGGAATGATGTTTAATTCTTCCAAATTCCTCCAACAAAAAGATTTATAATTCTATATTGTTAAATTTTCTTTAATGTTAATAAATTTAATTAAAATAAAGGGTAACTCTTATATTAAATATCTTATTAATGGTTTCTGATAAAATCGCGAATTGTTCTATACCCGATTATTTTTATATCGTGCTTCTTAACACACTCCTTGATACGTGGATCGGTAAATGCTTCATAATCTTGATTTCGCCAACTTGCTGAATCTGGTGTTATAGCTCTTAATTCTGGACTCATTTTTGCTGCATGAAATAAAAAGTGTGTCAAACCGGGTTTTATTTCTGCAAAAAGTTTACAATAATACTCAACCTTATCTGGTTGCTCCCCCCCTGTATCAATAATCATGTGATCTATTAGAGGAAAACCATTTGCCTCTAGCTTTGAGAACATATTTAGAATAACATCAGCTTGATCTCCTCGTCCCAAGGCGATTAATTCTTCTCTTGTTATTCTTGGTAAAAATGCAGGAATATTGAACTCTCGAGCTACCTTTAGGTATGACGGAATGAATTTAGGATTCAGAACAGTTCCCATATGTGAATCTATGTGCGTAACGTCTATTCCATTGTCTAAAGCCATCTGAATTTGTGAACGCATCTCAGTTTCAGCCGCCTTAACAGTTACATTGGCAATCGCCTCCTCCTCAGTACGCCAAAGACATTTTTCTGAATCCAATAATCCTGTCTTGGGATCAACACTGCTCAATGCACGCCAGCGATACAGATCATATTCACACGTGAGAGTTAAATGAATACCAAGATCATATTTTGGGTTATTCCTATAAATTGATGCTACTTCCAAAAACCAAGGGGCAGGGACAAGAATAGAGCCACAGCTAGCTATCCCAAAATCTAAACATTCAAAAGAAGCTACATTTGAAGCATGAGAAAAACCAATATCATCAATATGGAATATAACAAGTTTATCAGAGGCTCTAAAACCAAGTTTTTCAATAAGTGTTAAATCCTTCATATTTTAATCTCGCATTTCCTATCAAATAATTTATTAAAAATAGTAGGTCCATCTGCAATTTGATATTATAATTTAATATCTACAGTTATTTTGGCTAATTGTTTTATTCTTCTTACTCCTTCAACTGCATCATCAGCGAAATCATCAGCACCCAGTTTTTTGGCAAGTTCCATATTTAATGGCGCTCCTCCAACGATAATTTTAACTTTATCTCTTAAACCAGCTTTTTCAAGTGCTTCATGAACATTTTTAATTTCCTCAACTGTCATCGTCAATAAAGTACTAAGACCGATAATTTTTGCCTTAGTTTTTTTTACTGTCTCAACTACTTTCTCTGCTGGAATATCCATACCAATATCTATCACTTCGAAACCAGCACTTAAGAGTAAAGATGATAGAATATTTTTTCCTATATCATGATTGTCTCCACGAACAGTAGCCAGAATAACCTTAATTTTTTCTTTCCCCCCACCTTCGGCCTCTAATTTTGGTTTAAGAATTTTAAATGCTTCTTTCATTGTCTCACCCGCAAGTACTAATTCAGTAAGATAATATTCCTTTTTTTCATATAATTCTCCAACTTTGTCCATGCCTTTAGTTAATGCATCTAAAATACTCGTTGCGGTTTTACCTTCATTCAATGCTTCTTTTACAGCGTCTTCAATGTCGTCAACCTCAAGTTCAATAATTAATTCGGTTAATTTTTCAAATTCCATTTTATTCAATACTCAATTCATTATTTTCTACTTAAATCTATTATTTATTTATTATTTTAAATTCTAAAAAAGGTTTTCTGAAGTAAGGTAAAGAAGAATAATAAAATTATTATTGAATTTTCTACTTGATTTATTTTGTAAAATATTCTTAAGAGAAATTTTTAAACTGAAAATTTTTAATTCTGTTTTTCTTTTCTTAAGAAATATGGAAAAAAACAATAATTTCGTAAATTCTGAAGTATCTATTGAAACAAAAACAAGTCCAATAATTATTTTAAAAAATGTTCTAAAGAAATATGTAATCGGAGATTGGATTGTTAGAGCCGTAGATCATGTAAATCTATCGATTTTTGAATCAGAATTTGTCACTATTGTAGGTCCTTCAGGAGCAGGGAAAACAAGCCTATTAAATTTAATTGGGGGGTTAGATTCAGTAGATGAGGGAGAAATTTATAATTCGGGAATAAAAATTACTGATATGTCTGAAGAATCCTTAGCTACATTCAGAATTTTAAATATTGGATTTATCTTTCAGAATTATAATCTCATATCAACTCTTACTGCTGAGGAGAATGTTATTTTTCCTATGATGTTGGCTGGAATGACCTTAGAAGAAAGAAGGGAAAGAGCCGTAAAATTATTGGAAGAGATGAGGCTAGAAGAGAGAAGAGAACATTTACCATTCCAACTTAGTGCAGGGGAACAACAAAGGGTTGCAATTGCCCGGGCATTGGGTAATGATCCTCCAATAATCATTGCAGATGAACCAACCGCTAATTTAGATATGGAGACTGCAGAATTTATTGCAAAATTATTTAAAAAACTAAAAGAAAGCAAAAAAACTTTAATAGTTGCAACGCATGACAAGGCTTTAATTAAACAGGCAGATAGAATAATTACTTACAAAGACTCGAAAATAATCAAGCAAGATATTATACATGATATTTTAAAAGATGGAGGGATGGAGGGATTTCATTAGATTTTGCAATAAAGGACTTGATAAGAAAAAAAGAAACGACTATTCCAAATTTAGTCATAGTTATCTCAGTTTCAGCATTAGTAGTTTATTTTATATATTTTTTTAATGGATTAGGTTTATCAATTTTTTATCAAAATCAATATTTATTCACAGCAAGCATCCGTGAAATTTACTATGAATTTATTGTCTTTATTTTAATTTTAGTGCTTATTATAGCCAGTACAGTTATAGTCATTATAATCTCGTCTTTATTTACATATAAGAAGAGAGATATTGCGATAATGAAATCTTTAGGAACTTTACGCGAGAAACTTTATAGCTTTTATATGAAAGAAGCATTAATTATTTATCTCATTGGCTTTTTAATTGGATCCATTATAGGGTTATTATCTTATGGATTAACTAGTTTAGTTATTACATTTCTTAATTTTTCAGTAAATATTTATATAGATTTTTTTTGGACTCCTATTTTTTTCTTCTTAACTCTATTCGCTGTTTATATCATAAGTGGTTATGTATTAAGAAAAATCACTCAACAAAAAATTCAGTGGATATTTTCGAAAGATATACCACATGATTTTGATGCAAAAAAGACATTAACATTAATCCCTAGATGGCTTTCTCAATTTGGATTTAATCTAAAAATCGCTATCACCAATATAATTAGAAGAAAAGGTGAATTTAAGAGATTTTTAATTTTATTTGGTGCTTTAATGACTCTTGTCTTTACCCTTGCGATTGGGGTTTTTGTGCTGACCTCATCTGCAGAAAATTGGATTGCTAAATCACAAGGAAATAACATAATTGTAATTGGTCATAGAGATGTAGTATATAATTATTCTTTAATGTATCAAAAATTTTCTGATATAGATATTGATACCAATGAATCAACAATTAACTTTACCAAATCAAATTATTTATTTAATAGTAGTATTTTATCCGCATTCGAATCAATTGAAGGTATTCAAAAAATAGATGAAAGGTTAATTGCTTTTTCAACAATAAAAGAAATTAACAGTTCGATAATTATTGAAGGGCAATATATCTCAGTAGGAGAAGATAGACACGCCACAATTCCTTTAATTGGACTTGATTCAAATGAGATGAGCCAAGATTATGAAATTGAGGGGGAGTTTTTTACAGATGAAGATGGCTATGATAATATTACAATAGGCGATTCTCTTGCAAGATATACATTTTCTTTTCCATTATATCAGAAATTAAGAGTAGGGAATGGCACTTCATATCACATAAAAGGAATTTTAATCGATAGTTTTAATAATGGATTCACAGCATATTTTAATTTAGAAACGTTAAATGAAGAAATGGGCTTACCTACAGATAATATTAATATCATTTTGATTCAAGCTAATTCAACTGAAATTGATGCATTGGAAAATCAACTGGAAACAATAATTAAAAATGAATTAGGTCAAGAGTTTATTGCATTGAATATGAATGATGCTTTTAATCAGAACTTATTTATGTTGAAGACATTGAATATAATTCCGATAATTCTTATTATCCTTTTCTCAGCAATTTTATGCCTTTCATTATATAATTATCAAAAAGTATCTTTACATGAGAAGATTAAGGACTTTATTATTATGAAAGCAATTGGTGCAAAAAGCAAATTATTAAAGCGAATTTTATTCATAGAAAACTTCTTTATTATAATTATATCATCTGCTTATTCTATAGGAGTGTCAATGATAATAAACATTATTTTTTTATTTGAAAGAGTTACTTTGCCACCAATTTATGAACCATTATTAATATTTATTGGATATCTTTCTATCTTCTTAATATTAAATTTCCTCAGTTTAATACCCTTAAGTAAAAAGATAAAGCAATTTTCAATTAAGGATTTTGAAGTTTATTAAGAAACTATTTTGGAAAATTTTTTATTATTGAAATTAGTTATAATTTATTAAGGTAAAAAGTGATAAAAAGAGGTTTTTTTATTGGAACAACTTAAAGCTGAAGTGGAGCAATTAAAAAAAGAATTAGATTTTAAAAAAAGAGAGATTGACGAATTAAAAACTACTTTAGAAATCAGTGAAGATTCAATTTTAAGTTTTGAAGAGGAACTCAAAAATTTAAATAATCTTATTGATAGTTCAGGGATGAAACGTGCATATAGTAAAAAAATCCAATTAAAATTAGAAGAAACAGAAAAAGAATTAAGAGAATTAAAAAATAATATGGGATTGCTTAGAAAAGAAAAAATTCAACTTCAGCAACAATTAAAAGAGGAGAGAAAGAAAGGATCTAATGCAATGGAACACGTTATTGAGATTAAGGAGAAAGAGGTGCCAGTCCATAATCTTGTAAAAGATTTAACAAGCAAATTGAACAAACAAAGATTATTAATTACCCGTTTGAAAAATGAATTGAGCGAAAGGCCAAGTAAAGAAGAGGGTGAATTATCAAAACCAATTAAAGTTGATCTTGGAAAAGAATTTTCAGAATTGAAGCTAAAACTTGATAATAAAGAAACAGTATTAAATGATTTGAAAGAAAAATTTGAGAAAAAAAAAGAAGAAATCAAAGAATTAAAATTAACTATTATCAATTCAAGAACAGAACCAAAAAAAGGAACGGAAACTGGTCATCTAAGTACACTTGTAAAAGAACTGCAAGATAAATTAAATGATTCTAAAATAAAATATAACAAACTCCAAAAACAGGTAAAAGAACTTCAAACACCAAAAAAGGATAATGAACTTCAAAATCAAGTATCCAAATTGGAATCTGAACTTAAAAAAAAAGAAAAAGAATTAGAAAAAATATTAAAACAAAATAAGAGTTTAGAAGAAAAGGTTAAAACTATTGATTCTTCAAAAGTTGACAAAATTTTAACTGCAAAAAACAATGAAATTAACAATTTAACCAAGGACTTATATTTAAACAATAACAAAATAAAAGAACTTCAATCTAAATTAAATGCAATGGAGCAAAAATGTACATCTTTACAAAATGAGTACATTAAATTACAAGAACATCTTAAAGCTCCAAAAATTGATATACAAGAAAGGAAGTTAGATAATGAGCAAGAGCTTAGAATTAGAGAATTACGCACTATTATCGAAACTCTTAAAAAACTAACAAAACAACAACGAATTGAAATTAACTATTTAAGAAATAAATGAAATTTCTTCTTAATAATAGAAAAAGCCTAAGTTATTTTAATGAATTTAGAACTGATTATTCTTGGCTCAAGTGGAGCTATTCCGGTAAAAGATAGGAATTTACCCGGTATTTCAATTAGATATAATTCTGAGATTATTCTATTTGATTGTGGTGAGGATATTCAAAGAAGATTTCAGCAAGCTGGATTAAAGTTCAACATCCCATTGACAATTTTTATTTCTCATATGCATGGAGATCATGTTATTGGCTTACCGGGTTTATTATTTAATTTTTCTTTAAAGGATAGAGATGCACCGGTCAAAATTTATGGACCTCCATCTATATTTTTATATCTTTTCTTACATAAAAAAATTTTGGGGTTATATACTCCATACGATTTGGAAGTAAATGAAATTGATTTAAAAAAATCAAAAATTACAAGATATAAAGGTTTACAATCGGATATAAAAAAAAAAGAAATTGATATTATTGATAATATTCTTTTTGAAAATAAAAGATATATAATAAAATCTACAATGGTAGAAC
The DNA here is from genome assembly GCA_019058015.1 of Promethearchaeota archaeon. Lineage (GTDB taxonomy): Archaea > Asgardarchaeota > Lokiarchaeia > Sigyniarchaeales > SOKP01 > 6H3-1. Next base: position 20,038 of record JAHLWH010000016.1, read on the forward strand.
ATTCGGTTCTAACATATGCATTTTCATTTGTAGAAAAACCAAGATTTGGTAAATTTAATCCGGAGAAAGCAAAGGAACTTAATATACCAGAAGGATATCTTTGGAAAAAATTACATAATGGGGAAGAAATAAAATTTAAAGGAAAAATAATAAATCCTGAAATAGAAGGAATTGTTGGACCAAAAAAACCTGGGAGAAAGATAACATATTCAGCAGATACTACACCTTGTGAATCCTTAATCGAGTTGGGCAAAAATTCAGATATCTTGATTCACGAAGCTACATATGACAAATCGCTTAATGATGTTGCTAAAGAAAAAAAGCATTCAACAACCATTGATGCTGCCGAAATGGCTAAGAAAATGAATGTAAAACAACTAATTTTATTCCATTTCTCTTCAAGATATAATAACGATAAATCTATTGATCTTTTAATAAATGAAGCCAAAAAAATATTCGAAAATACAATTGGAGCCTATGATTTATTAAGAATTGAATTAAAGTGAAAAAAAATTTAAAGTAAAATAAAATTTTTTAATATCGATTAAAAAAATTGTTTAAAATTTTAATAATATAAAAATGAGGATGATATATTTTGAAACCAGAAGATTTAATATGCTATTGCGGAGTTCATTGCGGAACGTGTGCAAGATGGCATGAAAACTCAATATTCATGAAACTTACAATACTTCTTGCAGAATTAGTAGATGGTCATGGATTTCACTATTGGATGCCTGATATAGTCGAGGAATTTGATTATTATGAATTTAGGAAAGCCCTAGATTTTATGAGTAAGAAAGAGAATTGGTTTATTTGCAAAAAAGGCTGTAAAAAAGGGGATGGAAATCCAAATTGTGAAATAAGAGAATGTTGCCAAAAACAAAAACTTGATGTATGCTTTGATTGTAGTAAGTTTCCATGCGATAAGGTTAAAGGAAATTTAGAAATGATTGAACGTGCAGAAGAATATAGAAAGAGAGGAAAAGAAGAATGGTTTAACCAACAGATTGAAAAGATAAATAAAGGATATGAACATCACACTAAAAAATATTACCAGATTTGGGCACAAAATTATCTGTTAAAATAGAAAAAATATATTTTATGCTGTGATTAAAAATTTTATCAACTACCTATTACCTTAAAAAGAAGAAAAATTAAAGAACTTATATTTAGGCGCCACCGGCGATATTTGGGAGTATAATAACTTCGTCTGTTGCTTTTATTATAGTATCTTTGTCAGCTTTCTTGCCGTTGACTAATATACCAAAAAATTTACTTTCTAGGTTTAATTCTTTTAGTAGAGCTGCGACTGTTAATTGTTTTTCTACTTTAAATGAGGTATATGTACCTGTTTCAATAATTTCCGGAATTTGTTCCATTTTTAACATTTTTTTTTTATTTTTCTAATATCTAATATAAATATTATCCTTAAAAAATTTTCGTTTCAAAATTTCAAAATTGTTAAATTAAGGTAATGATAATCTTTTTTAGTTATATAAAATTTCTTTTAATTAAGATTTACAGTTTTCTTACGGGACGATTCAAATTTCTGAAAAATATATGGAAGACACTTTAGAAGTAGAAGATCAGATTCAAGTGTTTATCGATCAAATTTTAACTTCGGAAAATAAAGAAAATAAAAAGTTCTTAATTTTAGAATTAATAAAATTTATCTCCACTGAAGCCAAAAAGATTGCAGAAATGGGAGACTTTTTTGAAGCTGCTGAAATTTTATCATCTACAGCAAATTTATTGGAAGAAATAGATCATGATATTGCAAAAGAACTCTTAAAGAATGCGATGAAATATTGGGATAGACAAATAGAGACTTGCAAAAAACAAGCTAAATTTCTTGAAATTGCTGAATTATACATTAAACAATCAGATAAATATCGTGACTTTTTTAGGAATACAAAGAAAGAGAAAGAAAATCTCCTTTATGCTATTCAATTTCTAAATCATGAAGCCGATGTTCGTCTTGAATTCAATGAGTTAGAAGCAGTTGCTCGAACATTTCAAAATATCGCGAATTTATACAACCGGATTTCAAATTTTAGGAAAGCAATTAAGTTTAACAAAATGGCAATTAAGCTTGCTAAGGAGCACGGCTATTACCACATCCTTCAATATACCTATCAACAATTATTTTCATGTTTTTCTGAGATAGGCGATTACAATTCAGCTAAAGAAATTGTATTAGTTGGAATTGAATATTTCGCTTCTGAGGCTTTAAAATATGAGCAAAAGGACATTCTCAACCTAAATTTGTCCGCACTTTACCAAATTATAAAAAAATTATATTTTATGCTTAATGATACGGATAACTATGTCTCTTATGCAAAAAAAGAAGCGAGCACATACATAAGCATTGCACAATCCCTAGGAAATGATCCTACTGATGCAGAAAAAAAAGGAACTCTATATCGCGGAGCAGCATTATGTTATAATGAAATACAAAATAATTTAATCGAGTGCGCCTCCTGTTTTTTCCTAGCTGGAAATTTCTTTCATTCAATAGAAAAAAACAGTGATGCAGCAGAAAATTATAATAATGCAGCGATGGTGTTTGGGCAAATAGGTAATTACCAAAAGGCTTTTGAATTATATGTTAAGGCAGCATTAAATTATCAAAAGATAAATGTTCGAAATAGTCTTGAAAATTTCTTGAATGCTTATGATCTTACTCTTAATGAGGATATTGAGTTCAATAGAAATGAACTATATAATTATCTTATTCAAGGATTAAATCAATACGCCAAAGAGAAAATAAGAACAAAAGAGTTCTACTCAGCAGCAACATCTATTTTAGAAAGTCTTAAATTTTACTCAAATCTTGATAGTGAGCGTTTTAATCCAGAGATATTTGCAGAAATGGTTAAGAGGGCTTCGAAGAATTACTATAAAGCAGCGAGTTTTAAAAATATACGACCGCGAAATATACGCTATGCTTATTTCCTCTCTGCTTTAGGTCATCTTTTATTAAAAAAAATTGATGAAGCTAAAAATATTATGAAAGAAGTAAATACGAATGGTAGCCGAGTGGAGAAATATAAAGCAATTGTAAATCAAATCATTGAATGGATTAAAGAAGATAAAGTAATTTTAATATCGGATTTTCCCGCAAACATACGAAAGTTTATTTTGCGATACAACGAAGTTAAGTACATTATTTCTTTATTTGAAAATATTTATGATTCATAATTCTTTTTAATCTTTTTTTGAAAAATTCAAGTTCTTTAAATATAAATTTTAAGAATGGATAGCGTGCAAAAGTAAATTTGCACTAACTAACATTAGGGTGATTATTTGAATAAAAAAAGTATAATTGCATTGGCAATCTTATTAGCGGTTGCATACGGAATTAATATGTCCATGGCAGGAGTGGCTATTCCTGGCTGTGCTGATGGAGTTCCGTAAGTAATTCAAGCTGATAAGTTATTATTTTTCTTTTTTTTATTTTATATCAATTTTATTCAACATAATTACTTTTATATTTAAACTTAAAACCAAAAATATCAAAAAATCCTATCAACAATTAAAATTATTCTTGAGACTCATTAAGAAATCCAATTATAAATTATAATGATTTTTAAGAGGTGGGTAGGAGATGGGAAAGGTTCTGATAATGTTTTTCAATTAGAAGGTTTTTATTTAATTAATCACAGAAGAAATATATTAAAAAAAATAAGGTTGATGTCTTTTGCATGGACCAGTAGAACCGTTTAAAATTAAAGTGGTTGAGCCCGTTAATATACCATCTGAGAAAAGAAGAAAAGAAGCAATAAGAGAAGCAGGATTTAATACTTTTCTACTTTTGTCAGAAGATGTTTTTATTGATTTACTTACAGATTCGGGAACATCCGCAATGTCTGATAACCAATGGGCGGGAATGATGCTCGGAGATGAGGCTTATGCGGGAAGTAAAAATTTTTACATCCTAGAAAAAGCAGTGCAAGATGTCTTGGGTTATGATTATATGGTACCCACGCATCAAGGGAGAGGCGCCGAGCATTTGATGTCTAAAAATTTAATTAAACCAGGTCAGCTAGTTCCAAGAAATATGTATTTTACAACTTCAAAATTGCATGTAGAATTACCTGGTGGCACTATGCCAGACATAATCATTGATGAGGCGCATGATCCAGAAAACACACATCCATTTAAAGGAAACATTGATCTAAATAAATTACAGAAATTGATTGACGAACATGGAGTTGAAAAAATCGCCTATATAAATGTTGAAATGGATGTAAATATGGCTGGAGGCCAACCTGTTTCAATGCAAAATTTGGGGGAAGTATATGAATTCGCTAAAGAGCATAAATTAAAGGTCATTTTTGACGCAACGCGTTCAAGTGAAAATGCATACTTTATAAGAGAAAGAGAAAAAGGATATGAAGATACTCCTATTATTGATATTCTCAGAGAAATGATGAGTTATTCTGATGGTTGTATTTATTCTGCGAAGAAAGATTGTCTAGTGAACATTGGTGGCTTTCTTGCAACTCATGACAAGGAAATTTTTGAAAAAACCAGATCTGAAGTTGTTGTGTACGAGGGTCTTCACACATACGGTGGAATGGCGGGGCGTGATATGGAAGCTGTAGCAAGAGGTTTGCGGGAAGGGACCCAATATGAATACCTTAAATATAGAATTAACCAAACACGATTTTTTGGAGAGTTACTCATAAAAGAAAACATTCCTGTTGTGAAGCCAATAGGTGGTCATGCAGTATTTCTTAATGCTTTAAAGTTTTTACCCCATATACCACGGGAGCAATGGCCTGCACAAACGCTTTCGGCTGCAATATACGAAGACTCGGGTGTCAGGTCCATGGAGCGTGGAGCAGTTTCAAAAGGAAGAGATAAAATTACAGGTGAAAATATCTTTCCCAAGTTAGAATTAGTTCGACTTACTATTCCCCGTAGAGTTTATACAAATACACATATGGAATACACCGCAAAATCAATCATAAGGCTTTATGAAAAGAAAGATACAATTCCAGGATTAAAAATGGTTCATGAGCCAAAGTATCTTAGGTTCTTTCAGTCAAGGTTTGAACAAGTTAACCTTTAAAATCTTATAGTCCTTAAGATCTTAAAGCCCCTAAAGCACTAACCATATCATTATATTTCAGAAAATAGGGCTTTATTTTTTGCATTTTACACATTATACTAATAATTCGCTTAAAAATTGAGTTATTTTTTAAAAACCCCCCGCTAAAGATGATATTTTTCACTTTTCTATTTTGCGAGTAAAGAATTAATTGAGAAGCTATGTTTTCTGTTATGATAGAAACGATGGAATTAATCACATCTTCCTTTTTATAGCTAATGTCATTAAAAAGAGTAACTTTTCCAAAGGAAGAGGCTGTAAATTGACGAAACAATGGATCTACCCGATCATCTTCTTCTTCATATATATCACCGACTTTTAAATCCACATTATATGGGTTTCCTTTCTTAGCAATATTTATAGCCTCATCAAAATCATCCAAATTATAAAGTAATTTTATTAACCCCATAAAAGTTCCTCCACCTAAAGCGGAACCACCAATTCTTTCAAAAATTCTTCTGTCTTCTTGTGATTTTATGTGCAACATAGAGGTTCCTGTGCCCACTGAAATAAAAAGCATATCTAAGGGCATTTTCTTCTCATTTAATTCAAATAAAACTTCTACTCCACGACATTGTGCTTCAAATTCATTGATTAATTGACAATTCTTATCCTTATTGAAATTCTTATAAATTTTAAATGCCTTTCCTCCGGTTAAATTTATTTTAAATTCTTGATTTTCGTTTAAAAATTTATAAATTTCATTGTAATTTGTTAGAAAACTTTTAAATATAAGTTTATCATCTTTAACATAGCTGATTTTAGTGAGAGAAGCACCTGCATCAATTCCCAATTTACCTTTTAATGTATTTGCTAGAGTAATAGTTAAATTAATAATTTGCTCACTCAATTTAAAAAACCATTAAAAATACTTTATTGATTGAACTATTACTATAATTACAATTAATATATTTTATTATAAAAAAAGATAAAAGAAAAGTAATAAAAATTATCTTTCGGCAAATTCTGCCATATCTTTTGCTGGATCCCAACGTTTTTTCATGAAATCTGGAATTCCTGAGGAATCTCTTGGTCCTACAATGCAAACACAATTAGAATCATCTTCTATTGCTCCCGATAAGCGTGCCCCCATACCAGGAATAACTATAATGCGATGCTTGACCTTTTCAAAAGGTTTATATTCTTCAATCGCCTCCGCAATAGCAGTACTTGAATATTGTCCTCCTGCTACAGCGGATTCAACACCTATACCTCCAGTATCGACAGCCAATAAATATGCATCTATATTTGCTGATTTAATATCTTCACGTACGGGATAGACTGTCATACGATAATTAGTTGTGCAGAATATGGGAGCATCTTCACCTGGCTCACCAATTTGTTCAAGACCAGGATCTATCGCGGGGTACACCCGCGGATCGCTAAAGACGTTCTGTCTGAAGGTCAAGATTGCTAACAGCGCCCAAATATCTTCCTTTTTTTTACCCGTATGGCAAATTACCAAAGATGTATCAATAGCTGCCATAATACACGCCATAATCATTTCTTTATATTGAAATTTCCATAAATCTTTTTCGTTTTTAACTTTTATATCTTTCCATAACGCTGCTGGGACACCCATAATCGGCCATCCAGAATTTTCATCGCCACTATTAATACCAGCTAACCTCAGTTGAACAATATTATCAAAAGTATTCGATACATTACCTTCAGCAAAAAAGGTTCCCGGATCCAAGACAATTTCTCTTACTCCCATCTTTTGTAGAGATGCGGAGATTGAAATCAATTCATTAATATCATTTGAGAAGCATACAACAGGCAAGTCTTCATCAAATGCAAATGAACCAATTTTTTCCCAGCTTTCTTTTGTCACAGCATAAAGCAGTGGTTTTTTATTCTTTATTTCTGCAGCAGCAGCGAGAAGTATATCTGGATTAAAACAACATAATATGACGGATATATCTGAATTTTCCACTACTGTTTTAGCAGCGGTTTTAAAAGATTCTGCGTCATTGGATACGCATTTTAATGCAATTGCGTTTAGTTTTAAATCATCACCAAGTCTTGAAATCACTATTCCAGTCAAATATTTTACGGTATCTATGAGATCTTCAGCATTATCATCAAGCGTGATTGCAATAGCCATTTCATTATAGAAAGTTAGAGAATGTCTATATATAACTTCTTCCCCACCAATTGTGCATAATCTTTCACCAACTCCGAATTCTACTGGCTTCTGTGGAGGTGTTGTTATTTCTATTAATTTTCTCAGATTTTTAGCTTGCTTTGGACGTTGAAGATGCGGACAATCACTTAATTTTTTTTTTCTTTCAAGTAGTTCAGTTGAAAATGCCATACACGTCTCCAGCCCACATTCTTTGCAATTACTCTTATCGAGAAATTTATAAATTTCAAGCGGACTTGCTCTTTTTACCATTTTTTCTTACTCCAATCGTTTTTTAAAGTATTTTTTTGATATGATCTAATGTTTAAAATAAAATTAGATAAAATAAATAACTTTTTAAAAAATCCATAAAAAAATTTCTGAATTACAAAATAAATTTTCCCTTATGTTTATTATGTTTACATTTAGAACTTAGGATAAGTATTCAATTACTAAAATGTAAATTAAATAAATACATATATCTATTCATTTAATATTCTTAAAAATCAAAATTGGAATTTATAAATAAAAATATCGAATTATTATAGCAATTAGGAAATTATTTATTCCTTTTTTTTTCAAGAAGGAAAAAAAAATATTATACGTAATTTATTCTTGAAGAATATTTTTCTATAATTTAATTAAGTTCAGGGCTTGCCGTTTTTATTAATTCTCTTATAATATTTAAGTAGACAGTTACATTATCAATATTAAAGCTTCACCTTCAGTTACTAAGACATCATCTTGATTATATACATTTGTTTCGACTTTTAGGAATTTTAGTTTTCCTTCCTTTTTCGTGAATTTTTCTTTAACTGTGGCAACAGCAGTTAAAGTATCTCCAATATACACGGGCTTTCGGAAATCTACTTTCTGTGATATATAAAGAGCCCCTGGTCCGAATAGTTTTACACCTAACGCCGCTGATATTAATGCACTACTGAAACAACCGTGAACAACTCTTTTTCCAAATTGTTGGGTTTTTGCAAATTCCTCGTTTACATGAAGAGGATTATAGTCTCCTGAAATTCCTGCGAATAGAATTACATCTGCCTCTGTAACTGTTTTTGCATGAAACGCACTATCGCCTATTTCATAATTCTCATACTTTATATTTTTTAATGTAGGTTTTACACTCATAAAAATCAATTAGGCAACACATTATTTAAAAATTATTTATTGAAAAAAAGGAAATAACAGTTTAGATTTTAAAATTTTTTATATTTATTAATCTTCCCGACTCATAAACCCACTAATGAGACCTATCAGACCTCCTAAAAGCAACAAATATGTTCCAATAGATTCAGGTCGTCCGGCAATTGCATAGTCAAATGGAATTATTCCATCAATTAGGGGTACAGAATCTCCAACTAGATTCACAACCCATTCTGTCGGAATTGCAGAAAAACTATAAAATAAAATTATTCCACCTATTAGAAGTGGCATGATCGAGCCAATAATTACTGAGAAGCGACTCTTAACTCCAGCTAGTTGTGTGAATCCTGCAGATAAAAACCAAATTAAAAGAACCGCAATAATATAAATTGCAAAAGTTGGAACGCCTAAAGTAACTCCCAGTGCATCTGCATTTGTAAACATATTTACAATGTTTTTTATTATCCCTATGCCATATGCATAATAAATTGTACCGCCATCATCAACTGTAACCCAAGATAAAATGAAGGTAGAGATAAGAGTTATAATTCCTGCAAGAATACTTAAATATTTTCCAGCTCCCATTATTTTTCACTTTAATTTAAATTTTTTTTTTATATATTTTTTTTATTATATCCGAAAAGAGTTTTAAGTATTTAAAAAATTTCTTCATAAAGTATAAAATATTTTTTTATGAAATAAGGGAAAATAGAGAAAATTAGTGAAAATTTATTTAAATTTTTATATAATTATAATTGAATCAATTTATGTCAAATCCATCAGAATTTTTTCCAACTGGAAAGATCAAATCAAAAATTTTATCTCAACTTCTAAATAAATATTGTTCCAGTAAAATTGATGATAGAGTGATTTTGGGCTCAGAAATAGGTGAGGACGCTGCCGTTATTGATATGGGGGATAAATATTTAGTTGCTAAAACTGATCCTATCACATTTCTTGATTACAAACTGGGTATTGATAATAATATCGGTTTTTGGGTTGTAAATGTGAATGTTAATGACATTGCAAGTTGTGGTGCAATTCCAAAATGGTTTCAAACTACAATTTTATTACCTGAGAAAGGCACAACAGAAGAATTAATCGAGAAAATTTTTAAGGAAATTCATGAGACT
>JAHLWH010000186.1 GCA_019058015.1 Promethearchaeota archaeon
ATTATTCTCAAAAAATATGAATTTAATGGAACAGTCTATGAATCTATTCTTACTCATACTATTTTATGGAGTTATGATAAATCTACTAGTAATTATAGTAAATCTGCTTACTTCATTTCGACTGAAATTACTTCAGAAAATTTCTATTTCCACTATTATCAATTAGAATACGTAATTTACCATAAGAATTATATCTTAATGATTGATACTTACTTTGAATCTTTAAATTCAGAGGATATAGGTTCATTTACATCTATAAAATATATTCCTGTCAACGGAAAAGCTATAACTTCGATGGAGTTTATATATTTCAATATGTCTGTTATATTATCCCAACAATACGACATTTTAGCGAAAGTTACGGAAGAAATGGCAAAAATATATAAAAAATCAGAGGATGTAGACCTAATGGAACTTTATTATGGATATACCAATATGGGAGAAGGAATTAAATCTCTTTCCGAATTAGTAAAAGAACAGCTTGGAGAATACAATTTTCAAATTCTTGAAAGTTATGCAGCTTTGATGGACTATCCTGTAAATGGTTATCAGCCCCCCCCTCCCCCACCTGTTGGGTGTTTTGGCGGTGATCCTTTCTGGGACTGTAATTTGTGCACACTTGCTGTTAGTGCGGGATCGTACTTGGTATGTGCGGCTATACTTATTGCTAGTATATATACGCTTTCTTTCGATGCAATTTTGTGGTGTATAGACGCTTTAGTATTGTCTGAAACCCTTTTCGCTCCACTTCTTGTTTGTATAATGTTTGGTTGTTGCTAATGATATATTTGTAAATAGATGATTGTAATGAATACAAAAGAAAAGATCAAGAATTTTTGGAAAAACTATAAGAAAAGCAGGATATGGGTTAGTATTGGAATTTGTATAGGCTTGATATATATGAAATGGGTGTTATTTTATTTCGGAATTATAGACTTGATGCTGGCGATCATTCTTAAAGTTTTATACCCACTATCGATATTTTTCGTATATTATGGTAGAAAATCAAAACACAAACTGATCATTTTTAAAATAGGGTTGGTAGGATGTTGCGGATATGTTTTCGGTCTTATTCTATGGCTTTTTCTCGGCTATGTACTTATTACTGCCCCTTGGGCACCCTTACGAATTTTGATTTTGGATGCAGTGTTAAGAGGTAGAATTCTGCTCCTCCTCCTACCTACTTTATGTGTAATTGCAGGATATATAATGTACAGAGTAGGTAAAAAAAGAGAATGGAGACTTCCTTCGAGTGATTATTTTGAAAAATAAAAATATATTTTTTTTTTCTTTATTCCACTTATTGGATTCTTTAAATAAAATGAGTTAATTTTTTAAATTGCTCTTTAATAGGCTTGATATTTTTGAAATTTGTTATAATTCGCCTATTATTCCTTTCAATCAATATATTTCTAATACAATTCTTAGGGAATTGTAGAGTTTTAGGGCAAATGAGATTATAGACTTTATTTTTGTAAATTACATTCATTTTTTAAAGATAATTTAATTTTCATTCAAACTTTCCTTTAAGAAAATCTATTATTGCTAATGGTATATATTCAATTTTCTCTAAACAAAATAGTGATTAAAATGAGACAAGATAAAACTTTATTATTTTCTCTAATAATTCTATTAGCTTTTTTATATTAAAATTAAAGGAATGAAAGACAGAAGAACTGTAATAATTGTCAAGATTTTAGATAAAGTCTTAACATTGTGTAGGCGTTTATTTCTTAATTCAAGAATTACACTTTGAAAATAATTTTTAGCTTCATATTCATGATCATCCACTCGTGAAACTTTTGTATCAAATTTTGGATTGCCTTTTCTTTTTTTTTATTATTAATTTTTATTTCCCTATATACAATGACCAAATCTAATGCAAAAGTAATTAAATATAAGCAGCAAATAACAAAATAAATCCAGAAGAAAATCATGATGATAATAAGATTCGATAAATATCCAAGGAATATGAAAGAAATGAATATAAAACAATAAATAAATTGTCCAATTGATAAAACTTGAGGTGTTAAATCAAAGGTAGTATAATCATCAATATAAGGTAATATGTCTATTTCAATGTCTTTCTTGAAATCCATAGCTTTTAATAACTCCAAAAACGTATAAGCTATAAAAAAAAATTTAATCCAATAAGGAATACATGCCACTGAGAGCAATAGTAAAAAATAAAGTAAAAATTGAATAATCTGGTCAGTTACAATATTAAGAAAAATTATGATAAAAAGGATATTTGATATTGGAAAAAACATCGACAAAAAAAACCATAATTTTAAACGACTCATTTTGTATTTAAAAGCTTTAATTGGAATAATTTAAGATAATATTAACAAAATTGTATACATCCTTATATTTAAACTTAAGTTGAAAAAATTTAATACACATTTTTTCTGTCTCTCAACATATTCTTCAAAAGTGATAATATTAATATTTTAAAAAATTATCCTGTAATTTTTTAGTTAAATTTTTTAATGTTCGTACATCTTCTTAGTCTAATCCCTATTAGATTCCTTCAGGATTGAGAATCGAAATTGTTCGCACTTTACTAAACTTTATTAAACTTTACTAAAGTCGATTTAAACCGATTTAGAAATAATTTGTGCGAACATTTAATTTAATTTAATTTTTCTCTTTTTATTGAGTGTGCGAACAATAATTGGTTTTGTGCGAACATTTTAAAGCCTTTTCTTTCGCTATTTTTTAGGATTTAATGATATTTCATACTACTCAAATAAAAAAACGGTCTTAAAATGAAAATCTATGGCTATGAAACGCCTTTTTTCATATTTTGCTCTATCATTATAAGCGTAATAAAAATATTATTGTTAAAATTCTCGACAACCCTTTAATATAAAAATTTATAACCATTTCACTAAATTCTTTATGGAAATTAGAGATTGCGATTTTATAGAGACTTCAAAAAATCATCAAACTTCAAAATTTTTATTTTTCAGGACTACTTTTATCTCTTATAGATTTTAAAATTGATTTTTTGAAAAATGATATTTTTAAATAAATTTCGAAATAATTCTAATGATAACTTTATTTAAAACTTTTTATGGAAATTTTATTAGGTTTCCTGATTGGAATATTTTAGGATAAAAATCAAGTTTATATGAAAACTTTTAAAAAAAAAAAAAATTTGAGATAAAATAAACTGTTGTAATTAAAAACCGAATTCCTTCAATTGTTTTATTTAGATACCCACTACTCGGTCGATACTTTTTTAACAAATTTTCTAATAATTTTTAACTAATTGTTTGCTAATAAAACATCACCAGAAATTAAAGGTAGATGTAGTTATGCAAAATTAATTAATGCATTATAAATACATTAGTTATATCATTAAAAAAATTAAAATAGTAAGATGGTATTAAAATGGAAAGGAATAAATTGATACAATGGCTAATAATTATGAGTGCAGTTATCGTATGTTCATTAATGATCATAATTAGTTATCTCTTAAATTTATATGATAACCAATTATTAATTGTAGCAGGTATAATCGGGGGCATTCATGGCATTGCACTTGTGATATTTAGGGTTAAATATATTCAAAATAAACAATCTTAAGACTTAGTCTTATCGCCTTCAATCTTCAATTTTATAAACTTATTTACTACGAATTCTTTCATGTTTTCAATGAATATAAAAATATAAAGAAATAATAAGTTTTAGGGTTAAGGCGATTTTATGAATTACTATAGGGTTTTTCTTTTGCATTTTTAGGAACAACTATGGGCTTAATGACAGAAATGTCAGTAATCTTCACAATTCCGATGGATACATTACTCAGAGTTTTTATTTTATCAATCTCTCTTTTTTAAATTTGTCTTACTTTCATGTATATTATAATTCTCTTTCTAATATTTTTATAGGTCTAGAGCCATAATGAATGAAATTCTAATTTTCCTTTAAAAATTTATTTAACAATCTACAGTATTTTCACATTCATTTAAATATCAAAATTCTTATAAATGCAGATATAACCACCGTATATGATTTATTTAGAAAAGTATTCAAAAAATCAATTTTAATTGATGGAATAGAGGGTGTCTATGGGCTTCCTTGTTCTTTAAACTAGAAAAAACAGCTAAAGCACAAAAAATATTGTGATTGTGGTACGATGTTACTACAAAACTGACATATCATCTCCATATTATCTCCATATTAATTACTAAATCTTTACACAAAATACGTGAAAAATCTTTTTATATCAGAGTTGATACCGGAGTTTTTAGTTTCAAAAGAAATTGAAGAAGGTAATTCTAAATCAACAATTAAGGCATACAATTATGATTTAGAAAAATACATTGAGATTGTTGGAGATTCGAACATTGAACTCGTAACACCAACCAAAATTAGACTTTTCATAAAAAGTTTAAAAGATAAGAATTATACAAAAAGAGGGATTGCAAGGAAGATTGCTACTTTAAGATCTTTTTTTAAATTTCTCATAAGGAATGAATTCATATCAAAAAACCCGATGGAGAAAATCTCAAGCCCAAAAATTAAAATGGAAGAAAATCTACCAAAATATTTAGAAATTAGCGATATGGATCTTATTCTTGAAAAATTAAAGGATAAAAACCTTTTTAATACTAAAAAGAGTGAAAGATATTATCTTTTAATAAGATTGCTATACGCGACAATGGCTCGAGTGAGTGAAATTTCAAATATTAAAATTAAAGACATTAATTTTCAAGAAAGATTTATTCACCTTAGGGGTAAGGGTAATAAAGAAAGAATTGTTCCCGTTGATAGGGATTCTCTAATTTTAATTGAAAAATATTTAAAAAATCGCTTAATTTATGCTGAAGATGATTACTTGCTTGTTAACACTCGAAATTTAAAACTTTCTCCTCGTGTAATTCAGAAAGATATAAAGGTTATTAAAGAAAAATGTGGCTTTTCTCAATCAAAACAAATTACTCCACATATTTTTCGCCATACAGGAGCCACCCATTTAAGAAGAGCTGGGATGGACATTAGTGAATTACAAGATATATTAGGACACTCAAGTTCAAATACAACCAGAATTTATGCAAAGAATGATATCAGAAATTTAAAAAAGTCTTACGATGGAATGCATCCTCTAAGTTTAAAAGAAGACTTAAGAATCAACAATTAATTTTTTTTCTAAAATTTCTATCAGATATTCTTCCAATTTTTCTGCAGGAACGTCAAGTAAAGTTATATTCAAATGTCTACCGCGAGATTCTTCATCAATCCTAATCGAATCTGCCAGTAAAATTTTTAAAGTATTAAGTTGCCGAATATATTTTCTAAAAGACATTTTAACATGAGGAACAATTTCATAAGTTTCACAAATGATTTTGTAATCCTCGTATGTATCATCAATTGTCGTAAATGATTTTTGACTATTTAATAAAGCTCTTACAACGGCATACAGGGATAAAAGTTCTTGATCTTTTAATCGATCAATAATATCAGCTCTAAATTCAGGATATGCAACTTCTGCAGCAGCATTTCGAATAATTTCAGCAGAGGACTCATCTAATCCCTCTTTATCCATGTACTGCCCACTCAATCTTAATATTTCAATACCATGCCTCATATTTTTTGTATCTTCAACAATTTTCGCAATTAACTCAATATTATCTTCATTCATAACGCCGTCTTTAAAAGCCAAATCTACTCGATAATTTAAAATATCTTTTGCATCATCGAGATTATAGGGTTTTAATTTAATTTTTTTATTAATCCGGGATAATAACCTTTCTGATTCTATACGAATCCAATCATGTTTTCGCGAAATTAACAATAATGACATTCTTACATTATGATGCCCGAAAGTTTCGGCAGTATCTAGTAAAGCCCATATATCATTTTTTGGAATTAAATGAATCTCATCTAAGATTAATAGAATATAGCCATTATCATTTTTAACTTTAGTAATTATTTGTTTCATTGCCTCATCATCAGAAAAACCTCTTCCTGAGCCGTGACAATACTTTCCCAATAAAGTTCGAATAATTTTACTTTTAGTTCTAAAATTAACGCAATCAAAATGCTCAATGAATAAATTAATACCCTTTTCAATCGCTGTTTCTCGAAAATTTCTCCCAAAAAACTTTGCAGAAACGGTTTTCCCAACACCACCTTTGCCAATTAATAAACAATTACTAGAAAATTTTCCCTTTCCCTCAATTATACCCCTAAAATTGTGAATAAGCTCTTTGATTATATCATCTCGGCAGTATAATTTTTTCGGTACATAACTTAAATTAAGAGAACTAGAATCTCGAAATACAGATCTTTTGCTTAATTCTTTTCGAAAATTTTCCTTATCCATATTTTTAGGGACCAAAAATGTCTAAAACTTATATCCGTTTATCCTTAATAAATTAAAATTTGCTATTTGATAAATAATTTTTCTATTATTTAAAATTAAAACATCTAAAAAAATAAGAAATTATATAATCTTCGATATCGTTTTGAGCTTTTAAATTATTTAAATAAATTTAATAAAATAGAAAATATTAGAATTTAAAAAAATAAAACAATAAAATCGATTAATTTCCATTAATTTTTAAAAAATGAAAGTAAGCTTAGTCGGACTTAATAACTGTGGTAAAACAAGTATCTGCTCGGTTGCATTCGGTCAAAAAAATGCTGAAGATACTCAATCCTTAAATCCTACAATATTTTATGAGGTTAGGCATTATCCCTTTTTAGGATTTCAAATTGGAATCTTCGATTTTGGTGGTCAAGAAGATCATAGAAAAGAATTTTTAGAAAAACCTGAACTCTTTGCGGGAACAGATATTCTTATTCCAGTTGTTGATTTACACGACCCTAAGAATTTTGAAAATGCTAAAAAATATTTTAAAGAAATTTTAGATATTTTTAATCAAAGTAATAAAAAACCAAAGATTTTTTTACTCTTTCACAAATGTGATACAAAAAATTATCAGAAAGAGTTAATAGATGCAAATATTAAACAAGCAAGAAATATCTTTTTAGATCTTTTCGTAGAATTTGATTTTAATTTCATATTTACAAGCATTTTTGAACAAAATGATTTGAGAAAAATATTTCGAGACATTTTACTCTCTTCCCATGCGAATTTAAAAATAAATATCCAAAAAATGGAAAAAGATCTTCAAGGAATTAAAACAAGCATAATTATTACGGATATATTAGGAAATATATTAATTCATAATGTTCAAAATGTAGGTAGTGGGTTTATTTTAAGGCAAGATTTACGAGATTTTCTAAATTCTTGTAATAATATCCGAGAAAAAATTTTTACTTCAGATTCTGCTAACTTTAAAGGTAAAAATGATGATGGAAAAGAAATTGAGATTTATATATTTAAATACATAATTTCTGTAATCATAATGAAATCAAGAGACTTAGACAAGAATTCACATGATAAAGTTGCAATCTTAATAAATAATGTTAAATTATTAGCAGATTTAATAGTTAGCGCAAATTTTAACTAGAATTAGACTTTAATTATTTTAATAATTTTTCTGAAGGAGATTCAAAATTAACTGCAGTATATTTAATTGTGAGTATCATTCATTTATTCTTTCCTGATGATTGGTAC
>JAHLWH010000187.1 GCA_019058015.1 Promethearchaeota archaeon
TAAAAGTTAAAATTCCGGCTGAAACCGAATTTTGGGGTCATTGTTCCAATCTACAAGCTTGGGCTGAAAATAATTATGATTCACGTTTATTACATAGAAGCATGGCTTTTCCTTTACTAAAAAAATTAGTTCAAGAGGGGGATCATATTGCAAAAAAAGTTTTTAAAGAAGAAATCGCTAAACGAATAGCAAGTGGTCATCCTTCAGTAATTTCCTATTTAGTTAAAAGACGATACTTAGATTTTTTTAATAGAGAAGAATTAGAAGCCCTAATTCTTGATCCGAACTTGGAGATACTTAAAGTGTTGCTTAAAATTTTTAATAAAGAATCCGATTTATTTAAAGGCTATCTTATTCAAAACCTATTAAAAATTCGAATCTCATTATTCAATTTATTAAAAGAAGAAATTGAAATAATTGATAGAATTGATCAATCATCTATTCTTTATGATCTCATAGGGTGGGGTTATTTTGATTATCTAAATGAGGACGAGATGAGATTATTAATAGATGAAAAAAATTCAAGTTTAAAAAACAAATTAGCAATTTTTGTAAAAAAAATATTAATTAAATCATTAGATGATAAAGATTCAAATACTTTAAATTCTGTTATAAAATTTACTAAAAAGATCGAATTCTTACCAGAAAATCTTATCAAAAATGAACTAACGAGAATGATTGAAAATATCGATCTTGATCAATTTTGTTTCTTATTATCTGAAAATATTTTTGAAGATTTCACCAAAGAAATTTTAGAATATTTGTTAATTAATGCCTCCTCAAATTCGAAATTAATTAGAAATTTCATTGAAGCACTGAAAAGAGAAAATAAAGTAATTAAAAGAAGAATTGGTCAAATTTTTAAAAAAATCAAATTAAAAGCATTCAAAATATTAGGTGCTGAGATTAAGATAATAACTGAACGAGAGAAAATATATTTTCTATATGATATTATTGATAGTGGTTATTTTACGTGCTTAGAACATGATGAAATGAAACAGCTTTTGAGTAATATCAATCGAGAAGCAATTAAAAACATGATAAAATTTTCAATTAATAACTCTATAGAAGCGTTTGATAACTTGAATTTTGAAGCTATGTATTTAGCTGAACGTAATTTGAGAAGAATGTTGTTAATAGCTAAAGATTTAATGAAAGAAGAATTCAGAACTCGTGTAAATAAGAAAGATATTAAAATTATTTTTTATTTTCTTGAAAATGAATTTTTAGAGTCATTCACTAAAGAAGAATTAGCTGAATTTTATTAATTCAAATTAAACAATAATTGATTCTGAGTTAAGGTGTATAGATAAAAAAATTAAATCCTAGTCTCTTACTAAATTGGAAAAAAAAATTAATTGGAATTATAAGTTTTAATTTCCTTCAAAGTATTCTCTAAAGTATTTTTTTCATATCTTTTGAACAAATTCTCAAAATGTGAGGTCATTAATTTCGCAAAAATCGACCCTCTATTTCTAAACATAAAATAGGGTACACCATAACCCCCTAAACAAATTTGATCTCTTATATTATCATCCTCATCTATACCACTAGTTATTCCTGTATGATAATTTTCAACTAAAGTAAAATCATTAGAAATCATAAGATATGTACTTAAGGTTTCATCTGCAAAACGAACATCAATATGTTCCTTAAATTTTTTCTTATCTTTTTCGGATCTTATTGAGGGATTTTTCAATTGCATCATTACATTATAAATATCATTAAAAAGTTGAGATTCAGACGGTTCAATACCTGGTTGCTCAATTTCAATACGGAATATAGCTGCGGGAGAAAGTGGTTTTAATATTATTGCTTTGTAAGATACATTGTGTTCAATGACAGAATCCTTTATTATATCGTAATATTCATAATTTGGAAGAAATAGATCTTTTAAAGAAATTCCCATGATCCGAACTGTTGAATGATCAACCCAGAGTGCTTCTTGATAAGCTATTTTTATTCTTTCCATTTCATTTCTATTTCTACGATACGTAAAAATATTGTGAAGATTAATGGCTTCAACTTTTTCAATCCATCCATGCATTTCTTCTACTTCAAATAAATGAAATGCTTTATTACAACAATTTATAAAAGTTTGACCAGTATCACGTGTATATCTCTCACGAATGAAATTTTTAAATCTGATAAATTTATTCTCATCAATAGGAATTGTTGCACGGGGATACCTATTCTTATTTCCGTCTTTAATTTCTTTATCTTCTTTTTTTTTCAAAAAAATCACTTTTAATGAATTAGCAATTATTTAATAGATACAGATTATTTAAATATATTGCACAAGTGTAACAAAAATACACAATTTTCTATGTTAATTTTGCAATTGTTGACATTACATACATCATTGTAAATAATTTTTCAAATCACACCAAGATTACTCCTCTACATAAAAGATGCGCACAATAAATCAATAAAGATTTAAATAGAATAAGTCTTTTCATAATTACGGTGATAAAATTGAATTTAAGCCTTGAAAATGTTTTAAAATTAATAGATCAAATTCCAAATAATACAATTATTATTTTTTCAAATTCTGAGCCAAAAGAAAGAGTTAAAAAATCTAAAGAATTAAATAGCTATATAAAAATTAGTGAGAATGAAATAATTGAAGACATGGATAAACTTGTAAAAGATTTTATGCTTCCTTAACTATTAATATAAAAATAAAAAAAAAATTATAATTATATTATTTTTTTTTCTTAATTATCTTTCAACTTATTGCTAAAAAAAAAAACATGAATTATTGAATCTATTCTGGAAAAATCGGAGTTAAAATTATTGAAATTAATTATCCTAATAGATATTATTAAAAATTTTATTTTTTATTTTTCATGACCCCCCTCTCTATGGATAACTGTTCACTTTAAATGTAATAATCACTCAGATTTGTAAACCAACACAAATATTTTATTTTGAAGAAGATCAATAAAGAAATCAAAAATTTGTCGGCGGGTCGAATAATAAATTTTTATGATAATTCTTTAATTAGATGGAGTTGCTTTCAGGCTACGCATTTTATAAAGAAAACAGTAGACATCCTTTAATTCCGAGTGGAGACTCTAAACTAGATGAATTATTACATGGAGGACTTCACAGAGAATTAATATATTTACTATATGGCTCCAAAAAAATCACAAATGATATTTTGCATTCGACGGCTGTAAGTTTTCAAAAAGGATTTCTTGATGACGGTCTCGGCGGGAGAATCGCCTACATTGATGCAACAAATAAATTTAGCCCCTATAAAATAAGTACTCTGGCCTTATCAATGCGATTAAGTCCTTCACTAGTGTTGGGCAATATTATGATCTCTCGGGCATTCACATGGTCTCAAATGGTCGAAATCTTAGAGAATAAGTTATTAAAGATTGACGATATAAGAATGGTTCTGGTTTCTGGAATAACCAAACTATTTGGGAGTTATGAACAAAGTACATTTGAAGACTTATCAAGAGCAATAAATGGTATAAAGAAAGTTGCACAAAAAACGAAATCATTAGTTGTTATAACCGCACCACTTCACGAATATTCTTATGTTCGAGTAAAGGGGGGTAATATACTCTCTCATTTCGCAAATGTGTTAGTTTTAATTAACGATGAGGATCGCTTCACTGAGTATCGACTAATCCAACATCCATACTTGCCTAATAAAAGGGTTGTCAGATGGAAAGCCCGCAAGCAAAAAGTAGATAGATCTAAAACCTTAAAAAATACGACATTAGATTTTTGGTTTTCCTAAAACCAAGCTAAAATAAAAATTGAGGTGAAATAATTGGGTAGAACAGTTCCATCTTTCCGTCCAGCGCTTGAAATGGAAATTAAGAGCTGGAAAGATTTCAAAAGGGCTCTAAGCCCTGAAGAGAGAAAATTTTTCGATCAAGTAATGGATCACGCTCGAATTCACGCTGATGCTGGAAGCATGGCAGCTAGACCTGTGTTATCCGAATTTCTCTTTTTCTCAGTAGCACTTGAACAAGAGAAAAGAATTGAGGAATTAGAAAAGAGAATAAGCGAATTGGAAAAAAAGTAAATGACTGAGATAAAGAACTTCTACGGATGGATATTGGACGTCACCACATATGCAAGCGGGATTATTTTATGGGTCAAAATAAAAAAAGAAAACCAAGTAGTTCAGATTAAATCTGAATTTCAGCCAGAATTTTTCGCAGTTCCAAAAAAAGGGCGATTTGGAAGCGATTTTCCAAGGCTGAAGCAGATCCTCAAATCCCACCCAAATATTGTCAGAGCAAGACTTTGTAGCAAGTATGCATCGATTGACGATTGTGAAAAAAGGATGATTTTTGGGGTGTCAGTAAAAAAGCCTTCTGTATTCAAATCTACAATAAAAGATATCGAAAAACTTGATTATTTCACGTTATATAATACTGACATTCCAATTGCTCAAATGTATTTCTACGTGAATAGTCTCTTTCCAATGGCTTTATGTTGCTTTTCAGTGAGTTTGGGTGAAAATAATGAAATGCATTTGCTCTCTTATGAGTTAAAGGATAACAACGAAGATTTGTTTTATGAGACGCCTCCCTTGAGGGCGGTTTGGTTGGAGATCAAAGTCCAGCAGAAGGGTTTGAGACCACAATTTAATGAGCCGATGGCATATGCGGAGATAGGAATTGTTGAGAATGAAAGAAAGGCAGACATGCCCAGAGCCGATTCTCCGATAAAGAGAACCATACTTATTGATAATGGTGACGAGGAAGAAAACTTGTTGGAGATAGTTCGAACTATTGAAAGGATTGATCCGGATATTATTCTTACAAAAAGGGGTGATGAATTTGCAATGCCATATTTAGTTGCTCGAGCTTCTGCAAATCGAATTTCAAAAAAATTTTATCTATCTCGCACCAAAACTCCCCTTAAGAGCGGAATATTCAAGTTAAGTGGTGAGGATCATTTTTTTTCCTACGGGATCATATATCGTCGTTCGCAA
>JAHLWH010000188.1 GCA_019058015.1 Promethearchaeota archaeon
GATGCGAACCGTTGAAAATATACAGATGAGAATTTCGAATTATTTAAAATGCCCAATTATTGTATCTTCAGCTGTATTGGAAGATTTAAAAAACGAACTAAAATAATATAATCATACTCCTTAAAAATTAAAAAAAAAAAAATTAATAATTTTAATTATCCAATATTCCATTAATATTACCATATATCTTTGTGTGATTTCCGTAGACCCAATCAACCTGCTTATCCGGAGGATAATCTTCTATATATCGGTTATGAAAACTGATATAAGTAAGTGTTGCTTCATAGACTGAATGATCCCCCTGGCATAAAAACCACCAAAAATGCACAGTAAAATCGTCATTGTGTGCAACTGGTATTAAAACTGTTGCACCCATAAATGCTAATGCACCATAATCAACAAATGCTTTTGCCATGTAAGGTGTGCCAGAAGGACTACCTGCATATCCATAACAAACACAAGGGTAGATTATCATATCATTTGGATGAACATCTACTATAGAAACTCCACTTATATATTGATAATACCAAAGATTTTTAATCTCATTTGGCGTAATCTTACCCGAGTTTTCCATTTTCCAATTGGTAGTCCCTATATCAATGCCCTCAGCATAAATTGTATAAGCCTTAATATCCCTCACGTAACCCCAAAATTGTCCTCCAATTTGATAATAATCTTTATTATAAAATTGTAAATCGCTTTTTATTATCGCCTCACCAGGTTCACTACGGTAAATACCAACATCAATTTCAGAGTAAGGTTTCCAAAAATCATCAGGGAGTCTCTCTGGCAAAGTAGTAGTAGATATATCGCATTCTTCATGAGCTATACCGTATTGCGTATAAGTAACACCTGAACCTGAAGTCGCAACACCTCCATCTAAGGATTCCCGCTGATATATTTTTATATTATTTTTTTGCTGTTCCTTTAGATTATTTTCTAATTCATCAAAAGGGATTGATTGAAATTCTGATTTTATTATGTTTTCTGTAGTTAACTGAATTACTTCGATTTCTTTAGTGAGGTATGCGTTAATAGAAGAGTAACCTCTAGCAGATAAACCTTGATAACATAATTGGCAGTCTCCTCCATCAAATGCTAAATTAATGAATGTCTTATCAGAAGTTATATCCATATCCATAAAGAATCCACGGAGGGGATCCTCAATATCATAACTAAAGATATCAGTTTCTTGGCTATATATGTAAATTTCTCCATGAATTGGCACATCTTTATATTCATATTCTCCAGATTCAAGTTTAAGAAAAACATCTATGAAATCAAACTTCTTTTGGTTTAATGTTAATAATCCTGTTTCATCCCGATCAATAGAGTTTTTGTCTTCGGCTTTTAATTTATATCCGAACAATGAGATCTCTTGGGATAAAAAATTTAAATTTTCTATGTTTACATTGTATATAGATCTCTCCATTATTTCTGAATATTCCTCTGAAAAATCTGTTTGATTGGAATATTTAAGACTCACTCCAAACGGTATTAAGTTATTAACTGCAAAGCATGCGAATAGTAAGCTAATTACCACTATCTTTAATTTACTCTTTTTCATAATATTTTCACGAATTAATTTTTCTTTTAAGAGGCAAAAAAAATTAAGAACAATGTTTATATAAATAATTAGGTTGATTAATCAAATAATACCTGCTTTTATCACTCCTTTTCTCTTATGATAATAATCTTCATGCAGAGAGCAATATGGTGTCCCTCAAATAAGAAGAAGATGTTTTGTTGGGAAATTCATTAATCCAAAACAAACTCACTATAAATATGAAATAATTATTTTTCCTGATTTTTGTTAATATTTTCTCTAAAAGTCCATAATTTATTTCCCACAAAATTAACTAAGAATGCTGCCGCAATAGCAATAACCTCGGCAAAAATATACCAAATATTAAAATATTCAACAAGAACAAAAAGAATTATTATATTAACAGCTAAAGAAATTGCACTTATTATTGAATACTGAATAAATTTTTTTATCATATTTTCTTTAAATTCTTCTTTAAAAGTCCAAATTTTATTAATTATATAATTATTTAAAACAGAAATAAAAAATGCGATTGTTTCAGAGATCAGGTAATAAATCTTAAAAATATCAGTCAAAAGATAGAGTATTGATAAATTCACTACTGTTCCTATGGCTCCGACAATGGCAAATTTAGCAAATTCTAAAATAAATGGTTTTGAAAAAATTTTATGAAATACTTCCGAAAGAAATTCAGACATTATCGTAAATAACGTAGAGATTTTAAAGTATCTATGATAATAATTAACTTAATACTTCTAATTTATAATTTTTGGAATTGAATGTAATAGGATATAATGTTGAATCATAATATCAAAAATAAAATCCTATGAAAAATAAATGTCGTGAAAAAAAAATGTCAGAATCAAGAGAGCTAAAAATTAAAAGATATTATTGGATTGATCATGCTCGAGGATTTATAATGATCTTGTTAGTTGTAACCGAATTTCTTCCAATTGCTATTCGTGAGGCAGCACGATTTTTTCTTGCACATCCTGAAAACCAAAGAACAACAACAATGATGAATTTTTACGATGTAGGCGCCCCTGCTTTTATATTCGTTATGGGATTACTTATGCCAGTGTCGTTCTTCCACCGAAAAGAGAGGGATGGTGTAAAAAAAGCAGTTATTCATATTGTTATACGATATGGTATTATTTTGGCCCTTGGTTTGGTTGTAATTCTTATCGATCAAGGAAGCTTTATCAAGACGGTCGATGGATTAATTATAGTTGTTTGGGATGTTCTTCCAACATTGGGACTTGTAGGATTAATTGCTCTACCTTTTCTTTGGTTAAAACCTAAAATTCGTGCCATTATCGCCTCAGGAATGTTAATTTTTTATCAAATTATGCTATATTTCGGATGGCGAGAATATGCGATAGAATCGGTTCATGGTGGTATATTTGGGACTATTTTTGGTTTCTCTGCTTTTATGATCTATTCAACTTGCTTAGGTGAATTGCTAATATTAAATAAAGATTACAGTGAGAAGAAAAAATACCAAATTTACGCTATTATTGGTATTATTTGTTTCGCAGGAGGTTTATTGATATCGTTTATTCCGGAGTGGTATGCAAATAAGCGGCAAGCTACATTAACTTATATCATAATATGCATGGGAGTCTCGATTTTACTTTCATTTATATTTATTGGCATTGATAAAAAATTTCAAAAACCAATAATAGTCTTAGACAGTTATGGAAAGAGCCCTTTCCTTATTTATATTATAGCTATTCTTCTTGAATTCTTAATTTCAGATATAATAGGATATGAAATGGATTTGCTAGTGGGTATTCCAATGATTGCTCTTATAACCATAATCGCTATATTCCTCGATAAAAAAGGTAAAATTGTAAAATTATAACAAATTTTTATTATTTTTCTGTTTTTGATTTTGAGTTTTTTAATCAAAAAATACCAGCGAAAGGAAGTGAAAAATATAATATTTTCAAAAAAAGAAAGAAATAAAAACGATTTATCTTGAAAAGATTTCATTTCTTCATGTATATGGGGTCCCTTGATACTCGTTCAATTTATACATTTCTTTTTTGTTCAGAATTTTTTAAACATTGTCTTTCTGTACCTTTTTGGTTGGATCATTTGGATATTTAGCTTTTTTTCGCTTTTATGCCTTGTTATATATTTAAAAAGAAGGGTGGGGTAGCAAAAGGTGATAGTTATATTAAAACTACAAAACTCGTTGATACTGGTATCTATGCTATTGTTCGACATGTTCAATTTCTAGGAGGGATACAATAGAGTCTTGCATTAATTTTCATTACTCAACACTGGTTTAGCCTATTATGTGGCATCCCAGTGGTAATAGGAATATATTATGATATGTTTAGGGCAGATAAAGCATTAATAATGAAATTTGGCGATGGTTATAGAGAGTATATGAAAAAGGTGCCAAGAGCAAATTTTATATGGGGTATCGTTAAGTATCTTTACCGAAAAAGATAATCCCTTTTTTTTAAAATAATATTATAAAATTTTTTTTTTATAAACTGGAATTATTAGGATTTAATTTCAATCACAACTCACGTAGATTAAAAATAAAGTATGATATAATTAAATCAAACCCTATATAGATTAATTGAATAGAAATATTAACTATTATCGAGGGAGTTAGCCAAGTTCGCATATAAAATAAAAAGGTGGATTCTTGAAATCTTACATCTGGGAAATTGAAAATTCGTATATTCATATTTCCATGATAAGTCATTAAATATATAGGTTCTACATATGGAAGAAACAATGTTAGGACAGTCGAAATTATATTAAATCATACAAAAAGCAATAGGAATGAAATTATAATTGAAAATAAAACTGATCTCATAAATGAACTGATTGCTAAAATAAAGGTTGATACCGCGATTCCATATAAAAGAGTAAATAAATATGATAAGAAAAATTCAAATGATATTTGCTGAAAAAAAATTAAACCAAGTATTAAATAATATAAGTAATAAATTGATAAAACACTAAGAAATAAAATTATATTTCCTAAAAATTTACCAGCTATCAGTTTAAGTTTGTTTATCTTTGGAAATAATATTAAATTAGTTTTATATTGAAATTCTTCGGCAATTATCGCTCCAAAAAAGAAAAATGATGCAAAAATTATTATAAAGTTGATAAAACTTAATTGGGAGGATGCAAAATCATTAAAGGTGTCTGGCAATAAATCTGGATTGATAAGATTTGGAATTAATCCTGATAATGTAATAAAAAATAAACTAATTAATGTAAAAATATAGAAACGACCTTTATGGCGTTTCAATTCAAATAATAATGTAATGGAGGTTTGACTCATAATTTACCCTTTTTTTTTGATTTTTATATTCTATTTTTTACGTCGCTTGACTTCATCCCTTTTTATCAAATCCATATAAATTCTTTCTAATTGATGTGTTTTTGGTGTAAAAAATGAGATTATCTTTAAATCAGTTTCTTTCTTTAAAGTCGTTAATATTTTGTCTTGAGTATCGTCTTTTCCATCGTATAATATTTTGAGACCTTGAATGGAAGGATCATATAGAATATGATGTTGTTGATTTGTGTAAGTAGAAGCCTCAATTAAATAGGGATTTAACTTATCTTCCAACATCGAAAGGATGGGACCTACATCTTTAGATTCAATTGGATCTAATAGAGTACATCTAATCTCATGCATCGGCAACTTTTTTTCAAGCTCAGATATTTTATCAAATTCTAATAAGGCACCAAGATTAATAAGGGCGATTTTATCGCAAACTTCGGATATTTCGTATAACATATGAGATGCGAGAAATATTGTTTTCCCATTCTTCTGAAGATCCTTAAGAATATTTCTAACATCTATGCGTGCTTTTGGATCTAAGCCAATTTGGGGTTCATCTAATACCACTATTTGCGGATCATGAATTATGGCTTGAGCTAGACCTAATTTTTGTTTCATTCCTTTTGAAAAAATTTTAACCTTTTGATGTTTCCACTCGAATAACTCAATCAGTTGTAGTACTTCATCAATTCTAGATTCGACCATATTTTTGGGGTAATTCTGTAATTTTGCGAAATATTTTAGAAGTTCATAAGCAGTCATACCCTCATAAAAATTAGGAATATCGATAAGAAATCCGCTTTCTTGTAGAATTTTTGGATTAGTGACAACATCTTGTAATTTATTATTTTTATCTTTAACCAAAATTCGCCCTTGAGAAGGAGTTAAAATATTAGCTAACATTTTTATCGCAGTTGTTTTCCCAGCTCCATTTGGTCCAATTAATCCAATTATCTCACCTTCATATACTTCCAAATTAAAATTATCTACAGCTCTAATTTGACCAAAATCTTTAGTCAGATTTTCAAATTTGATTAAAGGAATTTCACTAATTGACATTAAAACCCTTTTGATTTTATTTTTTCGTTTAAAATTCTATAACGTTTGATTAATATAATAATTGTTGAGAAAATTGTTATAATTATTACACTTATAAGAGGAAAACTGGGTATAGCAGGAAATGTAATTTCTTTAATTTCAAATCCATCAAAATACATTTTATATGAGATAGATTCAAATGGGTATTGAAAATTTTTTCCTAAATAAATAAAACCAGTATTACCTCCTCCAATATTAAAATCTTGGAGACCTTGGAGATCTGGGAATTCAAAAGTTGCAGCCTCTATAGAATAATTATTTATTTCCAAGATTTTAGATTTGTTTAAATAAATTAAGATATCATTACTCAAAAATTTAATATTAAAGTAATACCAGGTGTTGTTTATTAATTCAGTTGAGCTATAAGCACTTGAAAAAGAAGTAAAAGTATAATTATATGAGGCAGAAATAATATGTGTTGTGTTTAACCA
>JAHLWH010000189.1 GCA_019058015.1 Promethearchaeota archaeon
CGGTAACTATAATTTTACTCTTACCGGACTCTACCATATTTACGATTTGGAGTTAAAAATGTGGACAATAGACTTTGAAATTGTTGATGTGAATAAATATCCCTTAAATTATGGTTACATTAACGTTAGCAATGATCCTAGTAGTATTGTATTAGAAAAGTTAACATTAGATAATAAAGGAAAAGCTACTTTCCGCTGGCTTAATTATACCTATTATTATTATAGAGTTTTCTATGAAAATGAGGATTATGATCCTGTTACAACTTCACTAAATGTTAGTTATGTATATAGAGATATATATAACCAAACACAAAAGTTCTACACCCATACGATAGAGGTGAACAAGACTAATGTTGGAGGAGCGGGTACATTCGAAGTTAAAGAATTTGTTTATACAAATGGTTCAAGAACAACGCTTGGTAATAAAAAAATATTGAAAGCTAATATAACCTTAGCAAATATGGATGATCATCTTGATGAAGTTAAAGTTTATTATATAGATGAAGATGGAAATACTTTTAGTGAAACTCCTGAAGACCATCTCATATTCAAGAATTTAACTTATAAAGATACAGATAACTATGATTTTATCGAGATAGATGTAAGAAATGCTTATGAAACATGTAATAAATTAATAGAAGATAACTATGAGGTATTCGGCTTATATATTGTAGTTGAGGGTCAAAATGGTACTCAATGTAATGGAACAATTAAAGTAGAGTTAATTGAAACGTTAAATGTTTATAATATTTCTGCTTTAGCTAAAATACACATTAAAGTGATTGACGATACTATATTTTCACCAGTAGCTTCGGTTGGTGTTCATATAATAAATGGATCGATAGAAACGGGCGTCTCAGTAGTTAATCTAACCACAGGTCAGGATGGATTCGCCTATGGTCAACAAAATAATGATATTGGTTTTTGGTATTTAAGTGGACATGTATATAATTTTACTTTAGAATTTTTTGGAGAAGATAACAAAGATTTTATAGTGAATGATACAAATCCATCACAATGGATGCCAACATCTCCAGTTCAGGCTTACAATTATACCCTTTTGCAAAACTCTTCGATTATCTTTCAACTTATAATAAATCCAAGTAATTATTTAACTGATTTTATAGAATCTTACGGCGACAATACAGCAACTTGGGGACAATCTATAAGTTATACTGTGAATTTCTCATATTCCACAGATGGTGGTGATTCTTGGGATCCAATTACACATCCCGATGATATAACCGCCACAATAAAAGATTTCGACGGAGTACCTGTGTCATCCAAACAAATGACTGAATTAGGTGATGGATATTTTACTGTAGACTTTAATTCAAATATTTTATCTGCTGGCGATAGTCTTATAATATATACTGTTGAAATTGCAGGAAATAAAGAAGGCTATAGTGATCCCACTCCTGAGACTTTTCTACTTCAAGTGAATGCTATTCAAACGAATATAAGCTTACATAATTGGAGTAATTTAACTCAAACATTAACTGAGGTTACACAACATTATAATGAATTAATTAATGTAATAGTTTCATATTATATAGACGGTAGTCCAGAATCAAGATTAAGTGGAGCGAAATTAAGCTACACTTGGGATTATGGTTCGGATTCGGACATTGGAGAGGATCCGATGCATTCAGGATATTATAAATTTGAAATTAACACTTCGAGTGCTCCTAGTACTGCAAAATATGGAATTGATATTTCAGTATCACTCGAGAATTACACAACAAAGAATTTTGTGGCTTATATAGATATACTTCCAAGATCTACTACTCTTAATGGAACAACAACACTTAGCCACATTACTAAAAATGTGTGGATCCATGATGCCTATAATTTTTCCTTTGAATATAATGACACTACAGGAACAGAAAATCTAAGAGTTGGCGATTTAGAAACAGCATTCTATTACTGGTATAGAATTGATGTCAACGGGACGCCAATAGGATCTCCAAGTCCAAAAATCAATTTAAATCTAACAGAAGATAACTTATATGTCCTAGATTTTGATACTGAAACAAGAGATATTGGAGATTACGCGATTTTTATTACTCTACAAAAAAATAATTATGAAGCTAGAAATGCATTTATAAATTTAGCGATTAATAAAAGAACTATTAGCTATACTCTAACTGCGACCAATTTAGAAGGTTCTCAAATTAATGTAGTTAAGGGAATTGACATATTTATTACGCTTAATTTAAAAGACATCTCAAAAAATTTAGCAGATTTAACAAACGGTACCGTTATATTGACAATTGACGATGTGCCATACACATTTGTAGAAAATGAGAGTGGTATATATGAATTAATTTTCTCTACTACTGATATTGATGCTTTCTTTATGTCTCAAATTTTTTCTGGTGAGATTAGTATTTCGAAGAGTAATTATATTTCAATAGAAATTCCAATTACGATTGTTGTTGGAATGGAAGAAATATTCCCAGGAATTCCATTATTTTATTTCATATTAATAGCTGGTGCTTTTGTAATATCCATTGGAGGTATTGTAGGATATAAAGCAATTCAATATAGTAGAATTCCAGAATTTACAAAGAAGGTAAATAAAATGAAAAAAGCAATTAAATCAAATAAAACAATTTCAGAGTCTCTAGCTACAGAAACCAAATTGGAGTACATGGTAAATCAATTAAGTGATAAATGGGATAAACTTGGTCTCTCACTAAAGGATACTCTTGAAATAAAGGGTAAAAAATTAGAAGAGATTAAACAAGAACCAATAGAAACTCAAAAAGAACCACCAGAAATTGAAAAGGAATATCCAGAAGTTGAGGAAGAACCACCAAAGCCTGAAGTCGAATATCCAGAGGTTGAGGAATGACAAATATAGCCAGCAGACGAATATCAACAACGTGAGCAACAACCACCAGACCCTCAACAGGAACATCCAGACCCGGAGGAAGAACCCCCACAGACTGACGTCGAAGCTCCCGACGATGAGCAAGAACCACCACAGCCTGAAGTCGAATATCCAGAAGTTGAGGA
>JAHLWH010000190.1 GCA_019058015.1 Promethearchaeota archaeon
AACAAATATCTACTGGCCCCACAGACATGGGCGATAATTACGTAGCAACAAAATTAGCTTCACAAAGAAGATTGAAACTATAAGCTTTTATTTTAAACGATTCCAATCTTTTCTGTAGCAACAAAATTAGCTTTACAAAGAAGATTGAAATCTCCTATTTTATTGTTTAAAACTTAAAAATACTAAAAGATATTAACAAATTTGGTTTCAGAAAGAAGATTAAGAGGAAATTGGAATTATTATCGCAAGTTTATTGGCAAAAAAATTAAATAAAAGAAGAATGAAAAGTCCAAAATTTCTGTTTCTATTTCATTATCTTTATATTTTTTAGATGCAATCATATAATTCTTTATAGAATAATGGAAATATTTATAATTTGGATTTTGAGTATCAAGAGTATATCTCTTTAATAAGATAAATTGATTAATCATTTCAATATAATGGTAATATTTTAACGCAGTATTATTAAAATTAGAATTAAAAAATTCTTTTTCAGCATTCTTCCAAATATCGAAAATTAATGAAGAAGATATCTTCTCTACTTCTGATATAAATGTCTTAAATTTATAACCAAATTATTTTTTTACTACTAAAATAAATTTTTTCCAAGTTATATTTGTCTGCTAACTTGCTTAGAGCTACTGATATAAGTTTTGTACTGCCCGTTAATTCGCAAATAATTTCATAATTATATATTTCATTTATAATAATTTCTTTGAATTTATTGAGAGACCAGTAGAAATCTTCTCTAAAATGTTGTTTGAAATTTTCATTTTTATCAGCTTTGATAATAGTTTCAATTTGAGTTAATTCATTGGGTTTCTCTTCATATAATTTTTCTTTACATTTTTCAGTTGTTAATAAATAATATTTTTTAGGGATTATACTAATTTCATTTAAAGCTTTTAGTAAATCTGAATATAATTTCACTTCGACGCCCAACCCACCAATTAGACATATTGGAACTTTCTCTAAAAGATTTTCATCTATAAGTTTTTTTCTTAAAGGTTGAACATTTGTATTATCTATTATATAATTCCCTCTTCCTTTTGTCCTTTTTATTAAATTATTTTCTATTAATAAATTGAGATGATAATCGGGTCGAGAAGTGTCATTTTCAACTAATTGTTTTATATATTTGTAATTAATTATTTTCTGAGAACGAAAAAATTCCAAGATTATTTTTTTACGAGTTGGGTTCTCTAAAGTTTCAAAAAAAGTCATTTTTATTCACATTTTTAAATTTTTTTATAATCTTATATATTTCCATTAAATGTAACTTTTTAAATACATTATCTCATAAAAAAATGCGAGTATTTAAAATTTTCGTTATAAATATTTCAATATAAATATATACAAATATTTTCTTAAAAATCGTTATTATTTTTTCTTTAAAGCATAAATTTGACATTCTTAACCATTTTTTTCGGATAAATATTATTTTTTTATGTTAATTTTAAATAGAACTCCTAATATAATTTTTGTATAAAAAGATTCTCAAAAATTTTCGCCCAAATATAATTGTAGAATTCCTCATTATTAATGACTTTTGTTTTATATCTATTATTTTTATTAATTTTGTTTTATCGGCTGTTTTTTTATTTATCACACTAAGCACAAGATTTTTGCAAAGATTTAAAGTTTTTCCATTAATTAATAAGAAAAAGCAGTTGAATAATTTCATTTAATACTTAAAAAAATTGTATCTTTATTCTTAGAACATATCTAATTAGATTTTTTATTCACAAATTTCAATTTTTATGGATTATTATTTCCCAAAATTGGTATTCCAAATTTTATTTGGTAAATAAAAAACAATTCTATATTTGATAGTAAGCGTACTAAATATTTTTATTAATGTTCTTACTGATAAAAATAAATTGTGTTGGCATATTTATTTGGAACGTAATTGTGCGTGCTAAATATTTATGGGGAAAAGATATAGCTTCAATATGAAAGAAAATAATCTATAATTGGTGTTTATAAAAAAATTAATTATAAATAAACGATTAATTTATTCATTGTTTATAAATCCTTTTTAAAGGGTTCGAGCCTCACCCCAAAAAATGGTAAAAAATTCAAAGACCGTTTAATTTTTAACACTCAAGGAAATTTAATATGGCAATAAATACTTGAATATTTGACAAATTATATGAATAATTCTCATAAAATTTCTTCCAAATTTGATATTAAAATAAAAATATTAAGGTATCAAAGGAAAGATGCCTAGATCTCTTAGATCAACTTTTCGAGCCTCCTTTTAAATAAATTCAAAATTTTTTAAGGCTCGAAGGACTGAAATTTTTTTATTACTTTAAATTTATAATTGATCCTGTCAAAAAATTAAAAATATTGAAAGTTTATTTAATAATGTCGTAATTTTTTAATTTATTTTTATAAATAGCTTATTTCGAAAATCAAAAGAAAGCTCACACCATGAAAATTAGGCAAAGACGTAGAAAATCAAATATCTTTAAATACTAATATATTATAAAATAATATAGGTAGCAACAAAATTAGCTTCACAAAGAAGATTGAAAGTTCAATACCCTCAATTGTATAGCAGACTACATTTTTGTAGCAACAAAATTAGCTTCACAAAGAAGATTGAAAGTTTTCAGATAATTCACATAGCACTCGTTGTAATGTAGTAGCAACAAAATTAGCTTCACAAAGAAGATTGAAACTTAAAATTGCTATTTTGCTTTCTTAATGCGAATTGATGTAGCAACAAAATTAGCTTCATAAAGAAGATTGAAACTAACTAAAGAAAGACTGATGTCTAAAAAAAAAATAGAAGTCGGAAGAAAAATACATACATAAAGAAGTTGAAAAATGTCTAATGATTTAAAATATAATTAAG
>JAHLWH010000191.1 GCA_019058015.1 Promethearchaeota archaeon
CTTCTCGATGATGTTGGTTATCTATATTATCACTATAAACTGAGAGGTGATTTACTATATCTATAAAATTTCCGTTGAATATTCTTAGATTTTTTTATCGAAATTTTTATATTTTCTTCTGTAATTATTCATTTAATTGAATTTAATCGTTTAAAAAAAGTTGATGTTATTCAGAAAAAAAGCCATTTTAATGGTTTTATTACCCCTATCGCTAATATTAATTAATATTCTTGCTCTCAATTGTATAGCATGGCTAAATAATTCAGCACCAGATTATTGGCCGACCACGAGCTGGCGTACTTCTACTCCAGAAGAACAAGGTATGAACTCGGTAAAACTCCAAGAAATGCAGGATTATATTCAAACGCAAAACTATTTAATACATTCTATGATAATCGTTCGTAATGGTTATATCGTCCATGAATACTACGATGCTCCATTATATAATGAAAATATATCAAAAAATATTTACTCTGTCACAAAGAGTTTTACATCTGCGCTTATTGGAATTGCTATTGATAAATGTTATATTTCAAGTATCAACGAGACTGTTATAGATTTCTTTCCAGAAAGGACAATTGCTAATCTCGATACACGCAAGCAAGTCATAAAACTTAAACATCTGCTCACCATGACAGCAGGCTTAGAGTATGATGAATGGACTTATCCATATTCAGATAGTCGGAACTCTTATATGCAGATGATCAGCAGTGGTGATAGTACTCAATTTGTTCTTGATCTCCCAATGGTGTCTGATCCTGGCACAACATGGGTTTATAATACAGGAGCATCTCATCTCTTATCGGCGATCATCAATCAAACAACTGGTTATACCACTCTTGATTTTGCAAATGAATTTCTTTTTGAACCTCTCGGAATATCTGTTCCATTCTGGAGACAAGATGCTATAGGCATATATTATGGAGGGAGTGAGTTTCATTTAATCCCACGGGATATGGCAAAATTTGGGTATCTTTATCTCAACAATGGCATCTGGGATGGTGAACAGATTGTATCCTCTACCTGGGTTGCTGAATCGACTAAAGAATGGAATAATTTAGGGTATGAACAAGGATATGGTTACCAATGGTGGATTCATACAGGATTGGATGGTTATTCTGCCCGGGGATATGGTGGTCAAATGATATATGTGATTCCTAATTATAATCTAGTTGTTGTTTTTACAGCCTACGATTTGATTAATCCCATTCCATTTTCCAGCTTAATTGAAAATTATGTGATTCCAGCGATTGGTGATAACCCACTTATAATTATAATATTACTAGTTTTTATGATTGGAATTCCATTAGTGATTGGAGTTGTATATTTGATACGAAAAAAAATAGTATCGAAGGATAAATAGATATAAAATCAATTAGTATACTTACATTCAATAAAATGGTAAAAGCAGTTATTTAAACGTTCTAAAAATATGTTTTTTGCATTAAAAAATTAGAGAATAAAAAATTAAATTTTCTCAATAATAGTAGCCACTCCTTGACCACCGCCTACGCACGCTGTGGCGAGACCCAACCTTCCTTCTTTTACTTGCAGGATCCTTGCAAGTGTTCCGACCAATCGTACTCCAGTCATTCCTAATGGGTGGCCGAGGGCGATTGCACCACCCTTAACATTTATCTTTTCATGTGGAATACCCAGTATTTTCTTTGCATATAACGGTACAATAGCAAAAGCTTCGTTGATTTCCCAAAAATCGATATCCTCAACTTGTAATTCAGCGTGAATAAGAGCTTTTTTACTTGCAGGAACAGGTCCTTGTCCCATAACACTGGGATTAACACCAGCCCAGCTCATCGCTTTTATCTTTGCCATAGGTTTGATTCCGAGTTCATTTGCACGTGATAGTGACATAAGGACACAACATCCTGCACCTGAATTCAATGGAGATGAATTACCTGGTGTAATCTGAGGATCTTTTCCAATTCCTTCCGAAACAAGACGGAGTTTTTTCATAGTCTCTATATTTGATCCTTCTCGTATTGATTGATCATATTTAATCATCTTATTGGTACCATCTGGAAGGATTATTTCAATTGGAAGGATTTCTCCGTCAAAAAATCCCTCATCTCGCGCTTTAATAGCCCTTTCATGAGAAATAAGACTCCAATGGTCCATATCTTCCCGAGTTATATCAGGATTCTGTTCCCATAATTTTTGTGCCGTCTGAATCATTGAATATCCAGTTTTTAAATCATATTTTGCATGGTTTGGATGCATTTCGTCATCGGTTAACTCATAATGTCGGGCAGTTAAATCAGTCCCACGGGGAATTCTTGTCATATGTTCCATGCCACCTGCAATAACTATTTCTGAGTTGCCTGTTGCGATCTCCATAGCCCCAATATGAATACTTGTCATACTTGATGAGCATTGTCGATCAATACCCATAGCAGCAACCGTTTCAGGTAATTCTGCTAAAAAAACAGTATGGCGTCCTCCATAAAGAAAATTTTCTTTTACTTGATTAGCACAACCTGTGATCGCTTCATCAATTTCGGCGGGATTAAACTTTGCTCTTGCTATTATTTCTTTAATTACTAAGGATAGTAATTTATCAGCAGGAATTTTATAAAAAACATCTCGCTCTGGTTGGTTGGGACGACTTCTAGACATTGGGGTACGTAAATAGTCCACAATAACAACTTCTCTTAATTCTGGCATTTTTCTCATTTAAAAAATTCTATTTTCCAATAAAAACGGGTTCCTTTTTTTCGTTTAATGCAAATACACCAATTTTATAATCTTCTGATTCAGCTGATTTTATTTGCATTTGTCTTTCATTTTCAAGGTGTTCTTCAAGTGGTGTGCTAAGTGCTTCAAAAAATAATTTTTTAGTTCTTGCATAGGTTAAGGTTGGTCCTTTAGCAAATCGTTGAGCCCAATTTAGTGAAACTTCTTCTAATTTTTCTGCAGGGACAATTTCATTAATAAATCCAAGTTTTTTCATTTGTTCTGCGGAATAAGTATCCCCAAAAAAAGACACTTGTACAGCTTGTTGCCAAGGGATTTGGCGACTTAATAAGATTGTTCCAGCAAATCCAGGAATTAAAGCAAGTTTACAAAAGGATTGTCTAAATTTTGCATATTCTGAAGCAATTATAATATCACATGAAAGCGCAAGGTTCATCCCTGCTCCAACAGCCCAACCATTTACGGCTGCTATAACTGGTTTTGGATAAAGGCGCAAAATTAATGCAATTTTGTAAAGATCCCTTGTTAAATCATCCATTAATTGACCCGGTGTTCCATTTTCAATACTTGACTTAAATTGTTTTATATCTCCGCCTGCTGAAAATGCTTTTCCTGAGCCAGTAATTATTACACATCTCACATCACTATTATCTCGAAGAGATTCTAAAATATCTAATAATTTTCTCCCCATATCCTTATTTAATGGATTGTGATTCTCTGGATCAATGAATTTTATCGTTGCGATATTATCTTTGATTACTAATTTAATTTTTTCTTTTATCATCAATCTCCCTTTTTTTTATTTACCCCACATTCTAATCATTTCTCTTGAAATAAGGTATCTCATAATTTCTGCAGTACCAGCTGATATTTGTCCAACTTTTGCATCTCGGTAATACCGTTCTAATGGATATTCTTCAGTGTATCCAAGTCCACCAACAATCTGTATGGCTTCTTGAGTAATTTTAACTGAATCATCTGCAAGTCGGGCTTTAATTGCAGCTACTGAAGCTCTACAATAATGTCCATCATCAAGCATTCTGGCAATTTGGGTTACTGCTATTCTGTTTATCTCTATAGACATAAACATTTCACTAAGTTTAAATGAAATCCCCTCAAATGAATAAAGGGGTTTTTTAAATTGTTCGCGCTTATGTGCGTATTTATATGCCACTTCAAATGCACTTCTTGAGATGCCGAGATATTGAGACGCAGTAAAAGTGCGTTCCCCATCAAGACCAAAAAGCAATACATCTAATCCCGCATTTTCTTTATGAAGCACATTTTCAACTGACACCTTACAATTATTAAATCGCAGATGTGAATTAGGCATTCCTCTGCGTCCCATATGCTTATAATCTTTGACAACTTCAAAACCTGGAGTATCAGTTTCAAATATAAATGCCGTCATACCTTGATGAGGTCTTACTTTATCATTTGTTATTGCATATAAGCAAATATAATCAGCCACACTGCCATTTGTTATGAAACATTTCTCTCCATTGAGAATATAATGATCCCCTTCTCTTCTAGCTTTTAATTTCATTCCACCAATTGCATCAGATCCCCCCGTGGGTTCAGTTATGCCTATGGCACCAATTTTTGCGCCATCAGCAATTCCTGAAAGAAATTTCTTCTTTTGCTCTGGAGTTCCAAATTCTATAACAGGACCAGCAAATAAACATGAAGATGCTCCAAATGTACTTGCTAAAGCATAATTGAAAGCAGTTAATTCTTCACCAAAAATAGTACGATATAAAACCCCTTTACCAAGACCTCCAGCCTCTTCTGGGATAATTATATTTAAATAAGGCTTCATTTTTCGTAAAGTTTCAACTACAAGCTCATAATTTCTCTCCCTATCAATTTTTTCTGTCACAGGTTCAACATTTTCTTTGCACCACTTGCGTACTTCCATCCGGAAATCATTTTCTTCATTGGAATAGTAATGCAATCTTTTAGGCATACAAGAATATCCATATTCCAAATTTAAATCTTCAAAATGAACATGTCCTTCCATTTACATCACAATAAAAATAAGATTAATTGATTGATTTTTTATTAAATATTAATAATTATAATTTGCTTAAAGGATATTTAAATTGTAATTCTTTAACATTTATCTTACTTTTGAAAATATCTATAGAAAGGATTTAAAGTGTGAAAAAGTTATTATAAAATTTTTAAAAGATGATTGTCATTTTATAAGTTCCAAAGATTTCTCTTAAAATATCACAAATTTCCCCAGTAGTCGCATAGACTTTTACAGCATCTATCAAGTAAGGTATTAAATTCTCATCAGTTTTTGCAACTTCTTTGATTTTTTTAAGTTTCTCATGAACAAGATTGTTATCTCTTGATTCTTTTATTTTCTTTAATTTATCAATCTGTTGTCGTTCAATTTCCGGATCTGATTTTAAAATCTCCAATTTTAAATCTTCTTTCTCAATTTGAAATTTATTTACTCCAATTACAATTTGTTCTCCCTTTTCAATGGATTGCTGTATTTTATATGCATTTTCTTGGATTTCTTTTTGAATATAACCGTTTTCTATTGCATTAATTGCGCCTCCTTGTTCTTCGATTTTTTTAATTATTTTAAATGCCTCCTCTTCCATTTGATTTGTCAGTGATTCCAAATAGTATGATCCACCAATTGGATCTATTACATTTCCAGCACCAGTTTCATATGCGATTACTTGTTGAGTTCGTAATGATAAACGTACAGAATCTTCACTTGGAAGACTTAGGGCTTCATCTCTACTACTTGAATGAATTGATTGCGCTCCTCCCAATACAGAAGCAAGAGTTTGAATGGCAACTCTTATTAAATTCACATCGGGTTGTTGGGCTGTTAATGAGGAACCGATGGTTTGAGCATGAAATCTTAATTGCATTGATTTTAAATTTTTTGCTTTAAATCTGTTTTTTATTATTTTAGCCCATATTTTTCTTGCAGCCCTAAATTTAGCAATTTCTTCAAAAAAGTCATTATAAGTACAAAAGAAGAAAGCTAATCGACTTGCAAATTGATCAATATCCAAACCCCGTTTTAATACCTCTTCTACATACGCTATTGCATTTGTTAAAGTAAAGGCAATCTCCTGAACTGCTGTTGCTCCAGCTTCTCGAATGTGATAACCTGAAATGCTTATTGTATTAAAATGAGGGATTTTTTTTGAACAATACTCGATTACATCGGCGACTAACCTCATAGATGGGATGGGTGGGAAAATATAGGTATTTCTAGCAATATATTCTTTTAAAATATCATTTTGCACAGTTCCACGTAATTTATATATAGATACACCTTGTTTTTCAGCCAATGCGATATACATCGCAAGAATTATAGCAGTAGGAGCATTGATGGTCATAGAGGTGCTAACTTGGTCTAACGGAATACCTTCAAAAAGATCTTCCATATCCTTTAATGAGGAAATTGGCACTCCAGTCTTTCCAACCTCTCCTTGAGCTAAAATATGGTCACTATCAAAACCCATCTGGGTACATAAATCAAAAGCGACACTTAAACCAGTCTGACCATGTTCAAGTAAATATTTATACCGTTGATTCGTTAAT
Source organism: Promethearchaeota archaeon (assembly GCA_019058015.1). Classification (GTDB taxonomy): domain Archaea; phylum Asgardarchaeota; class Lokiarchaeia; order Sigyniarchaeales; family SOKP01; genus 6H3-1. Next base: position 6,292 of record JAHLWH010000191.1, read on the forward strand.
TTAGCGTTTTGAAAGCCACTATACTGACGCATCGTCCACAATCTCCCTCTGTACATTGTTGAATATGGTCCTCTTGTGAAAGGAAACTCCCCTGGTAAATTAATATCATCATAAGTAGTATCTTTCAGATCTAAAGGTGTATATATGGGTTTTAATTGAAAATACGAACTATTTTCAATATTTTCCAGGTCAAATTTCTTAATTTTTTCTTTCCATCTTTTTAAATCTTCGGAAAGTCTTTTTTCTTCTTCCTTATCTATCATTAATTTCAACTCAAAAGCAACCGAATAAAAATAATTACGAAAACAAATTAAAAATTAGCATTTACATTAGGATAATTTTTTTTGATCTTGTTTAAATTATTTATACATTTGTCAGTAAAATTAAAATTAATTAAAATTAAAACTAAATAAAATTAAATAAAAATTTTGTCAATTAAAATTAAATAAAATTAAATTTCAAAACAGTATACACAAAAAGTTGAATAAATCACATAGGAGGTAAAAAAAAATGGAACTTAATTTTACTGAAGAACAAGAAATGTTCAGAGAAAGTGTAAGGGAGTATTGTCAAAGGAAAATTGCACCCGTTGCTCTAGAAATGGAAAAAACCAGGGAGATATCAATAGAAATCAAGAAAGGAATGGCCGAACTTGGTCTTCTTGGATGTACAGCTTCACCAGAATATGGTGGTTCGGGACTTGATGCAGTGAGCGCTGGTGTTATAGGAGAAGAGCTGGCAAGAGCAGATCCTACGGGTTCAATACCCGTTTTTTATCTCGTGCAAGCAGCATGGGGTTTTGTTCTCAATAAATATGGAACAGAAGAAGCAAAAAAAGAGGTATTTCCAAAAGTTATTGCGGGAGAATATTTTCTTGGAATCGCTACAACTGAAAGTGATGCCGGGTCAGATGTAGGAGGAACTAGAACTATGATCAAAAAGGAAGGTGATGGTTATATTGTAAATGGAGAGAAAATGTATATAAGTGGGGTACGCGAAGCTGCAGAAGGTGGTGGAGGACATCTTACAATTGCGAAGCAGAACCCAGAACTTGGCACTAGAGGTATGACAATGTTTTATTTACCTCTTACTGCTGATGGTATTACCCCAACATATATTGATGATTTAGGCAGAGAGGGTATATCCTGTGGTGGATTTGCAATAGAAAATGTAAAAATTCCGAAGTATTATATAATAGGAGAAGAAAACAAGGGGTTTTACATTGTACACGAGGGGTACGAATTTGCTAGGGGATTAATTGCAGTAATATGCGCAGCAGCAGGTCTAAAATCATTAGAAAACGGTATGAATTACATTAAAGAAAGAAAATGTTTTGGTACTGCTATTGGGAAATTTGAGGAAATAAACTTCAGACTAGCAGAACATTATACTAGGCTTATTATGTTAAGAGATTTGGCATATAAGTCATTATGGACTATTGACAGAGAACAACAAGGAAAGGGATCCAGATTTGAAACAAGTAAAGCAATTGCTATGGCAAAAATGTTTGCATCTGATTGGGCTTGCAATGCTATAAACGATGTAATGCAATGGCAGGGAGCATTTGGCTATTCTAAAGAGTGTCCAGACCAAGCAGCTTGGAGAGCTATAAGGTCTTTTGCGCTTGCAGAAGGTTCAAAAGAAATGATGAAGATGATCGTAGCTAGAGAGCTACTTGGCAAGGAATTTATTGCCTACAAGTGAAAAGAATAATCTTTTAAAATTTTTTTTATTATTTTACATTATTGTTTTAAGGAAATAAAGATTTAAAAAAAAATTAGTGGATATTATTGTGAGATTTGTAGTTTGTGTGAAAGAGGTTCCTGAATCAATAGTTGTAAAAATTGATCTTACAAATAATAAAATTCAGGATGAAAGCATTTCAACCACCTTAAATCCCTTTGATCAATTCATATTGGAGGAGGCTTTAAAGTTGAAGAAAGATGAGGATAAAGTCATTGCAATTTCAATAGGGACACCTCAAACGAAAAAGATTTTAATGAAATGTCTTGCACTTGGTGCTGATAAAGCTATTTTGCTCAGTGACAACGTCTTTATAGGATCTGATACTTTTGCCACAGCCTACACTCTTTCTAAAGTAATCAATAAGATTGGAGATTTTGATATAATTTTTTGTGGACAACAAACAGTTGATGGTAATACAGCTCAAGTTGGTCCCGAATTAGCCGCTCATCTCAAAATACCGCAAGTCACTTATGTAGAAAGCATAAGTAAATTTGAAGGAAAGAAATTATTTGTTAAATCCCAAACAGATGATGGATTTAAAATAGTAGAATCCCAAATCCCTGTGCTTCTAGCGGGGATACCTCCATCATCATTTACACCAAGCCTTCCACCTTTACGAAATATAATAGCAGCTCAAAATAAACCATGTATCATATGGAATTTTGAAGATTTAGGTGGTCCTAAAGATAAATACGGCTCGGTAGGATCGTTAATACAGATTACTAAAGTTTATTATCCTCCTCCAAGAGAAAAAGGTATTATGATTGTTGAAGAACCAATAACTGCAGTTGAAAAGCTTATTGAATTATTAACTAAGGATAAGGTGATTTAAAATAGAGTCCATAAAAGATAATTTTTCTAGTTATCAAGATGTATGGGTATTTGCTGAGATTAAGAATAACGAAATAAGAGAAATTACTTTAGAATTGCTTGGTAAAGCAAAAGAACTTGCAAATGAATTAAAGCAAGATATTTGTGCTGTGATTATTGGAAGCGAAATAAGAAAATTCTGTAATGTACTCTCTACTTTTGGTGCAAATAAAATATTCATTGCTGAAGATGATGCCCTTAAAGAATATAACACAGAAATATATACTCCCATTCTTACTAGGATAATTCTAAAGCATAAACCAAATATTTTACTATTCCCTGCCACAAAAATTGGAAGGGATTTAGCACCAAGGGTTGCTTCCACACTAAAATTGGGTCTCGCAGCTGATTGTATAAAATTAACTATACAAAATGGTAAATTATTAATGACTCGCCCAGTGTATGGTGATAATATCTTAGCAGATATTATTTGTCCAAATACTCGACCACAAATGGCAACAATAAGAGCTAAAATGATGGAAAAGGCAGAACCAAAACAAAATGAAAGTGCTGAAGTTATTAAAGAACCTGTTAATATTAATGTTGATTCTTTTAAGACAATAGTAAAAGAAAAGAAAAAGACATCAATACCGGGTGTAAAATCAATTGATGAAGCTGATATTATTATATCTGGAGGCAGAGGCGTTGGAAGTAAAGAAACATTTAAATTTATCGAGGAATTAGCTGATGTATTGAATGCTGCTGTAGGAGCAAGTAGGGCTGCGGTTGAAGCTGGCTGGAAACCAAAATCGTGTCAAGTAGGACAGAGTGGTACAACTGTTTCACCAAAAATATACATTGCCTGTGGAATATCAGGAACAACCCAGCATCTAGTAGGAATGAAAGGGAGTGATGTTATAATCGCAATAAATAAAGACCCCGAAGCACCGATATTTGAGGTTGCAAATTATGGCATTGTCGGTGATTTGAAAGAAGTTGTACCGCTATTAACGAAAGCATTAAAAGAAAAAAAAATGGGTGGCTACAAAATCCAGTGATTTCGAGTGGAATTGATCGAAATTTGTGATTTAATTGTTTAAAGAAGAGAAATATTATTTGATTTTATAGAACAAGGCTCAGTTTCCACTGGAGAGA
>JAHLWH010000002.1 GCA_019058015.1 Promethearchaeota archaeon
CTATAATCCAACCATAGCCATACCAAGAATCTCCCACGCCATAACTAGTTTCTTCTGGGATTTTTATATAAGGAGTCCACATTTTCTCTAATGAAAATTTTTGAATGATTTGTGATTGGTTAAACTTTCCGCCATTAATTAGAGCAATAATATAATTTTGCATTTCTCTTACTGAGCTTAATAACCCTCCGGGTGCATATACAATCTTATCAAATGGATGCATAGCATCTTTAACGAGTTTCTTATCATCAGAGGGGAGGTATCCAGTTAAAACATCATCATCTTTTTCAAAATCCTGCTTTAAATAGGTTGATCTATTCATTTCAAGTGGTTTAAGAATATTTTCTTTAATGTAATCTTCGAATTTCATATTTGTAATTTTTTCAACAATCAATCCAAGGCATGTAAACATATCATTATTATAGAAGAAGTATTTTTCTGGCGAACCGAATATTTCTGTATTTGCACTATTCATATGAAGCAAAAAGTCATCCCAACTACTCATAGGAATGATTGGATCTAAAGTTCCTAAATGTCGCATTAATGCAACTTCATTACCATCAAGTTCAGGGATTCCTGTACAATGAGAAAACATATGATAAATCTTTATTGGATTGTCCTGTTTTCCTAATTTGAAATTTAAGTACATACCTACAGGATCTTGTATATTAATTTTCTCTTGTTCATAGAGTTGCATTACTGCCATAGTTGTAAAAGATTTTGAAATGGACCCAATTCCAAACAGAGTATCTGGAGTAAAAGGAAGGTTTTTTTCTAAATTTCTTGCACCAAATCCTTTAATATATATGGATTTTCCATCTTTTACAACTCCAATGGAAAGACCAGGAATTTTAAATTCCCTCATTATCTCGACTATTCTTCGTTCAACCTCCTCAAATTGAGTTTCGTTCATATTTCTCACATTTGAAAAAATAACCTACATAATAGTAAGTCGGGAATATTTTTTTATTATTTGATTTTGATAGAAAAAAATTAAATTATTGTTAGAATTATTATTCAAAATGAATCCAAATAATTCTTTAAAAATAACTAGTGTTGATATCTTTAAATTCAATATTCCTATGAAATTTCCGTTCAAAATCTCATTAGGTACGAGTTATGAAGTAAATAATTTGCTGGTTCGAATTAATACAAATAAGGATATTTATGGACTTGGAGAAGCATGTTCCTCATTAAGAATTACTGGTGATACTCAAAACACTGCTTATGAAGCAGGAATATTGATAGCTAAAGTTATTAAGGGTAAAGATCCATTAGCAATAGGTACTCGCATGAAAGAAATTAATCAAACTGTTGTTAAACAAACTCAAATTAAATCAGCATTTAATATTGCGCTTTATGATATTTTGGGTAAAGCTACAGGAGTTCCTCTTTATATTCTATTAGGTGGCGAAAAAAGAGATATCTTCACAGATTACACAATCGGCATTCAAGAAAATCTGGAGACTGCCATTAATGAAGTAAAAAATATTATTGATATGGGTTTTTCAGCAATAAAGTTGAAAGTAGGATTAAATAAAAGGATGGATATAGAACTAATTAAGAAAATAAGAGAAGAAGTAAGTAAAGATATTTCAATTCGAATTGATACAAACCAAGGTTGGGATTTAACAACGGCTATAGAGGTTCTTAAAGCAATGAAACCTTATAACCTAGAATATGCTGAGCAACCTCTTGCATACTGGGATTATGAAAATATGCGTCGATTAAGGGAAATGGAAATAGCTCCAATTTGTGCAGATGAATCTGTATTCGATCACCATGATGCATTTAAATTGGCTTCTATGGGAGCTTGTGATTATTTAAATATCAAACTAGGAAAATCGGGAGGAATTCATACGGCATTAAAAATAAATACTATTGCAGAAAGCTGTGGAATGAAATGTATGATCGGATGTTTTGGTGAATCACGATTGGGGTTAACTGCAGCGGCTCACTTTGTAAGCGCTAATCCTAATGTAATTTTTGTTGACTTAGATTCTGCTTTAATGCATAAAGAGGACCCTGTTATAGGGGGAATTGAGTATAATGAAAAAGATAATGGTAGAATTATTATTCCTGATTCTCCTGGTCATGGAGCAGATATTAAAGAAGAATTTCTTAAAAATTTAGAGAAAACAACAATTTAATGGATACTTTATCTCATATTTACTAGTAGATTAATAAAAATCAAAAAAAGTTAAGAAATCTATTAAATTTAAATCAAATATCACTTAGGATTTTCTTGATTTTGTGATTATAATTTGAGAAAATTTATTAATTTCGTTAATTTCTTCAATAATTTTAAGTTTTTAGAGTATGATTATGAATAATTAGTAAATAATAAATTTAAATTACAGTTTTTCGACAAAATTCGTGATTTTTTCTATTTTCTTTGGAAATCTATTAGATCTTTTCAACCTAATTGGGCATCTATCATCTGATTCCGTTTAATTTCAACTTTCACCAATTTTAATAATAGATCTTACCCGAAGATTTAAATTCGTAAAAAATAAACTTATATTTATGGAAGAGGAATCTCAAGATGGGATAGAATTAGAAATTCGAGAACATACTGATGCAGATTATTTTCCTGAGGAGTGTCCTTTTTGCGGCGGGCAAGATATCAGACGACACACTTATAAAATGAGGGAAATCCAAGATCTCGGGTCACCAATGATTTGCCGCCGGATTTATTATGAGAGAGTTTATTTTATTTGTAAAAGATGTAAGAAAATTTTTAATATTGAACATCCCCTTATTCCCGGTGGTTTTCGATACATGCCCAGTGTTATAGAATATGCTCTTTCTAGAATATTAGATGAGGGAGATTTAATAAGGCGTGTTACAAGAGATCTTAACAAACTTCATCTTGTAAAGGTATCTTTAGCTACTGTTGAGAAATGGGTTAATCAGTACGGAAAGAAAGGTAAGATAGATATGGATTTTTCCGAAGAGAAGCCACCGAAGGGTTTTTCAGGATATATCTCTATAGATGGGACATTTAAATCGGTGACAACAAAAAAAAACGACCAAAAAATGGACTAAATAAAAGAGGTTTGCTTATTGCTCACGATTCAATTGAAATGAAACCGCTTGCTGGAGCTGTAGTTAAAAGTGAAAGCGAAGAGGATGTTGCTTACTTTTCCCAAGCTTTAAAGAAATGGCTACCATATCAAGTTAAAAACATTATCTTAGATTTTTCGAAACGTATTGAAGCAGGTGTTAAAGTAGTATTCCCGGATGTCGAAATCCAAAAGTGTGTATTTCATGCAATGCATCTTTTAAATAGAGGTTTGCTAAAGGAATTAACACGAATAAGAAATGAGAAATTTCAGGCACATATAAATAAATGGATGTTAATAAGGACAAATTCTCTAAAAATGGAAGAAGGTAAGAAATTAGAAAAACAACACCAATTGAACTTCGAAGATGTAAAAAAACCTTGGCA
>JAHLWH010000192.1 GCA_019058015.1 Promethearchaeota archaeon
ATGTTGTCCATCAGAATCTAATGTAATAATGATATCTCCGTTAGCATGATTGATTCCACTTAATAGTGCATCTCCATATCCTTTATTTCTCTTATGTTTAATTAATTTTATTGATTTGGTGCAATTATTTATTTCTTCAACGCTTTTATCCGATGAACCATCATCAATTATTATGATTTCGATCCAATTATGCTCAGGAATTTTATTTATTGTTTCCCTTATTGATTTTTCCTCATTATAAAATGGAATTACGATACATAAGGTAAAGTTAATTTTTTTTTTTTCAAGGAAATTTTTGAAGATTCTACTTGATAATAATTCTCATTTCTTTCTTTTTCAGTTGTTTCATAAATTATGTCTGGTTTAATGCTTGTTGAGAATCTTTTGGTCAAGCAGATTACCTAATTATGTTGTATTATTTTATGAATAATGGTATTTTTGAAGGTTTCTAATCTAATTAGTTATTAAATAGACTTTTTAGTTTAAAAAGGTTTTTCAACTTGGTTAAAAAAAGATCATATCTATACAAAAAATTAAGATATTTGATTTTTTAAAATGCTATTGAATTTGAATTAATAATTATTAATATTCCACTTATTTTGTTCTATTAAACCTTTTATAAACTCAAATTTAGGCAAATATTGGTATGAGATACAGCTGGACCTAAAGTATTATTATCGCTTAAAATTTTTACTAAAAAATTTATACAATTAGAATTTATAGAATAAATTAAATCTCTTAAATAATTAGATGGATTATATTACATTTTTGCAATAAATTATCTTTAAGTAAGTTGATATTTGGGATTTAATTGGAACAAAATAAAAGTAAAGAAAATGCGGAAACCAAAGGTCTTATATTTGAGTTTGATATTATAAAGCGGTTTTCCCTAATTTTTTTTGCTAAAGCAATTGGGGAAGTTTTTTTTTTTATTGTAAGTAATATTTTATTGGTTAATTGGTTGAGTATTGAAGCGAACCGAGATTATATTATTTTTATTTATCTGGTAAATCTCTTTTTTAGTTTGATTTTTACCTTACATATTGCAATGCCAAGATTCTTACAGAGAGATTCGAGCAAAATTCAGTTGAGATATTTATATAATGGAACGATTCTTTTACTCCTTAATCTTATAATAATAATCATAGGTATTGTAATTTTTACATTTGGATTTAATTATGATTATAGAGTTTCGCTTCCAGATTATGAAATTATGGTTATTTTTTTATTAGGAGGTATTGGTTATGAATTTTATCGTTTTTTTGAAGGTTGTTTGTATGGATTGAAATTATCCAGTAGAGTTGCAACAGTTATTTTTTTTTTATCGATAATTTTTTTAATACTTGGATTTAGTTTTGTTGCCATTCTTAATCTCGGATTTATCGGTGCGGCATTGAGTTATATTTTATCGTATTTTATATTAGATGGAGTTTCTATTTTTTTTATTTTTCGTGGATCAAATCGAGACAAGAATCAAAATCGGAATTTTAAGATTAAAGGATCTATAGATTTAAAAATACAAAAGGAGTTGATTTTATTCTGCTTACCGATTTTAGCTAGTAATATTTTTTATTATTTAAATACTCGGATTGGTCCATTTCTATTGAGTAATTTAGGTGATGAGTCTCCGCTTATTTTTGGTTTATCTTTATCTTTAACAATATACTTAATTGGTTTGCTTGGAGTAACGGTAAATGATTTATTATTACCGTATGAATCGGACGCTTTCTATCATAATGATCAAAATAGAATAAAGAAGATTTATAAATTAATTTTCACTTTTGTTGTAGTTATAATTATTCCATTATTATTGGCATGTATAACTATGTCGAATTTAATTCTTGGATTTCTTTATCCAAGTATTTATACACAGTTTCCAATCTTCTTGGATGTTTTTCAATTAATTTTAATAGGTGGTCTTTTTTATAGTTTGAATCAATTTACAGCGAAGTTTCTTATAGCAAAAGGATTAACTATTAGATTTTTAATAATTCAAGTAATAGGAGCGTTGATAAATATATTATTTACCGTAATTTTCCTTCCTTATTTTGGCATTTATTCGGCAACATCAGCGTTTATTATATCAATGGCGATAATGTTTATTTTATATTTTTATTGTTTATCGAGGATAATAGAGCAATCTTTATGGCAATTTAAATTAATTCAGACAGTTATTTCTATAATTGTAGTTATTTTTGAGTTTCTTGTTTTGAAAATAGGTTTTGGGTTTAATGATTATTTAGTTGGTGGATTATCTTTACTTTCTTATTTTTTTCTTTTATTCGGCTTTAGGATTTTAAAATTTAGAGATTTAAAAAATTTTTTAAATGATTTTAAGGTAATGATTTTTAAAAGCAAAAAGGTTTGAAATCTGACTAATTCAATAAGCATTTGTTATTTTGGGACATATTCCAGAGAAGCAATTCGAAATAGAGTGTTAATCAAAGGTTTAATTAATAATAGCATTAATATTATTGAATGTAATGAAAAAAGTAAAACATTTGTAGAAGTTAATAAAGGAAGATATATTATTAACTCATTTAAGAACAGTTTAAAGCTATTAAAGAAGTTAATAGTTTCACATAATTTTGATTTAGTAATAGTGGGATATCCTGGGTTCGACTCTGTGCTTCAGGTGAAGCGATTAACAAATAAACCCATTATTTATGATCCATTTATTTCTTCTTACTTGTCATATGTATATGATTATAAATATATTAGTGAAAAGTCCTTATTAGCGAAAATTTCTTTTTTCATTGACTATTTTTCATTTAAAGAAGCAGATTTAATATTATCGGATACAAAAATTCATGGGAAGATCTTTTCTAAGTTATTTAATCAAAAGCCAAGTAAGATCAAAACGATTTTAGTAGGTTCTGATCCTGAAATTTTTTATCCACGAGAGTATAAAAAAGATAAAAATAAATTCATTGTTGGTGTTTATGGCACATATATACCATTACAAGGCATAAAGGTTATAATAGAAGCAGCTAAAATTCTAAAGAGAGATCCTGAACTTAAATTTGAGATTATTGGTGGAAAACCAGGAAATGTTTTATTTCAAGAGATAATTAAATTTAGAAAAAAGTATAATTTAAATAACGTTGAGTTGATACCACATATTCCTTTAAGTCAATTACCAGAAAAAATTGAACGTTCTGATGTCCAACTTGGAATTTTTGGGGGTACCTTAAAATCAAATATTGTAATACCTAATAAAGTTTATTCCGCGTTAGCTATGAAAAAACCGATAAGAACCGCAAATACAATAGCAGGAAGGGACCTTCTGACACATGAGAACAATGTTTATTTATGTAAAAATGCAAATGGTGTTTCATTGGTTAAATCGATCACTATATTGTATGAAGATAAAAATTTAAGAGATAAAATTGCTCGGAATGGATATAAATTATTTGAGAGAGATTTAACTCCTCAAAAATTAGGAAATGATTTAAAAAAGATTTTCTTAAAACTATTATAATTAAAATAAATTAGAACTTTTTTTGGAACTCATGAAAATTTTACATATTATGGCATATCCACCTGATCATATTGGTGGCTATTCAGTTTATTGTCGAAATTTAATAAGAAATTTAAATTCTCATGGGTTTGAATGTGAAATTTTAACTTCTAATTATAATCGGATCTCTAAAAAGGGAGAATATTTTGATTCTGAAGGTATAAAAATTATTAGTAAAAGGTATTGGGGAAATCTTTTTGGAATAAATCCAATGTTTAATATTACAAGGTTTTTAAGCAAGTATTATATGAATTATGATATAATTCATGCTCATTCTTATATTTTTTTTAGTTCAATTCAAGCTGCATTATTTAGAAAGATATGTAAATTCCCATTAGTTCTTCAATTACATGGCGGGATTCAAACTGATGCCTTTTATACTTCAAATTTATTTGAAAATCTCCAACTTTTATTCAAAAAAATAATATTTGATCCAGTTTTTGGAAAATTTACTTTAAAAAATCCAGATTCTTTGGTATCAGTCTCAAATATAGACTTACAAACCGTTTTAAAAAGATTTAAGGTGAAACGGGAGAAAAATTATTGGATTCCAAATGGGGTTAATACCTCTCACTTCAAGCCACTTGATGGAGTTAAAAAGAGGTATCTAACTTTTATTGGTCGCTTAAGTTATATTAAGGGTTTTGATTTATTTTTAAAGATAATTGAAAAAATTTATAAAAAAAATCAGAATATTGAATTTCTTGTTGTGGGAAATGGTCCATTAAATTATATGCTTCAAAATTATAAAAAGCGAATTCCTATCAAACATTATTACAGAATCCCATATGAAAAGATGGTCGAAATATATAATCAATCAAAAATTTTATTAATTAGTTCTCGATATGAGGGGATGCCATCAACAATGCTAGAATCAATGGCTTGTGGGACGCACGTTGTAGCTTCTAAAGTAGGAGGTATTCCTGAAGTAATTAAGGATGAAAAATACGGATTTTTGTTTGATATAAATAATTTAATGGAAGTTTCGGAAATTTGTTTAAAATTAATTGAGAATCAAACAAAAAGGACTGTAAATTCTAAAAAAATTAGGGAATACATAAAACGGAATTTTTCTTGGGAAATAATTACCAAAAAAATGATTAGAGTTTATAAAGATTTGATAGAATCGTAATTTGACTAAACAATAACAATTTTATTAAAAAAATTCATAAATTTTAATAAATAATATTTCCAAATATATAATAATATTATAAATATTTATTTAACTAAATAAGTAGTTTCTTATATAAAAATAGGGTTTAATTTTGACGAAAGAACTCGTAGAACCATTAATTACAACAAGAAATATTTTAAACGGATTGAATCATGTTGATCGTGCAATAAAAATAATAATTCCCATCTATAATGAAGGAAATTCGATAACAAATTTAATCAAAAGAATCCAGTATACATTTTCTAAATTAAATAAAACGGTTGAAATAATTTGTATTGATGATGGTTCAATCGATAATACAAGAGAAATTTTAAATAAATTAGGTATAACACTCTTATGTAATGAAAGAAATCTAGGAAAGGGAGAGGCATTAAAAAAAGGTTTTGAATATTGTGATTATTATGATACAATAATAACTCTTGATGGTGATGGAGAGCACTGTCCAGAAGATATTCCTAAATTATTAAAACCTCTTAGAAATAGAGAAGCAGATATAGTTATAGGGTCTCGATTTTTAAATACACAAAATGGAAATGGTAGTTATTTAGAAAATAAGAAATATTTGTCTCAATTAAGAAAAGTTGGAAATCAGTTATTTTCAATAATTGGTACGATGGTTACCCAAAAATATATTACCGATACCCAAAGTGGATTTAGAGCCTTTGGACCAAATATTGTTCATAATTTGAATCTTAAATCCTCGGGTTTTGAAATAGAAACAGAAATTATTATAGAAGCACTAGAAAAAGATTATACGATTAAAGAAGTTGCTATTTATAATGGAGAATCTCACAGAGATTCGTATATGAATCTTGTATTAGATAGTCTTAAAATTGGACTTACTTTTTTTAGCGGAATTTTTCCAAAGAATCTTAAATTTATCCTTAGGTTTCTAACTGCTAAAATGAATAAAATAAGATAATTATTAAGATACGATATTTTAATAATCATTAATGAATTTTATTGAATTCATAATTAAGAACAGAATTTTAAATAAGTGTAAATCAAAATCAGAGAATTTTATTTTTTTAATTGTAAGAAATTTTGATTTATTGGTTAATTTATTTCTAGTTTTAAGTATATTTTTAATTACCATTAGTTTTTTCGGTTTTAATTTAAATTCATTGTTTATTTTATTTCCAAGCGTGTTTCTTATTTATTTTATTCCTGGATACCAACTATTCTTCAGAATATTTGAACATAAATATAATTTCATTGAAAAAATCGCATTAACAATAATATTTAGTATGATTTTTAATATTTTGATTGGAATAATTGGGGGGTATTTAGGCATATTGATATCAGGTTTATTTTATATGATCTGTATTCTTATAGCATTTTATTTTCTTATGTTTTTAAATAAATGTATTAGAAAAACTGCACTTATTAAACAAAATGATGTAATGCATATTGGGAACTTAATTCCTAAAAATTTCTTACTATTTATTGTATTTCTTGTGTTATTTGCATTTTTCTCAATTTCGCGATATCCCTTATTATTTGGGACTGATCCTTGGTTCCATTTAATTTTAACTAACGAGATTATTGAAACAGGAAAAATTCCATTTGAATCATATAGAGGATTAAATGGATTACATCTTATGGGAGCTGTTATACATTTTTTTTCTGGATATCCAACTATTGAAATAGTTCGATATTTTCCAATTATTAATTATATAATTTCTGGCTTAATAGGATTGATAGTATTTAAAAAAATTTTTAAAAATAACCAGATTGGAATTCTTAGTTCTCTATTATTATTAGTTGCTCCATATCATTATGATGAAGCACAGAGTCAATATTCTCCAACTGCTTTATGTTTATCCATTTTTCTTTTTATGATGTTTTTTTATATTGAGCGTATTAAAAATTTTAAATTTGAGATTAAACAGTCTGTGATAAGCTATATTTTCATAGGTATCGGTTTTTTTGCATTAATTTTTATTTCAGATATAAGTGCAATTTTATTTTTAGGTTTATTTATCTTTATTTCGTTTTTTTTTACAATTCTTGATAAGAAAAAATTCATTGATTTGGGATTTTTTACTTTCTTATTTCTAATTTATGTAGTGTATAATATTATTGGCTTTCAAACAATTATTGTTGAAAGCTTTTTGGTTGATCTATCATTACCAATATATCTTTTCCCAATTCTTGGTGTAATTGGGATTAGTTTAATAATTTTGATTAGTAAATATTCATCTGAACCAAAAGGGAAATTTAAATCCTGGTTGAATGTAGAACCAAATGCAAGTATTTTAAAAAAGGTTAGTTTGATATATTTGAAACCAATTTTAATCATATTAATCATAATACTTCCGATTATTATATCAATTTTAATCACAATCAGTTTTACTATATCTTATGATTTTGTATATATATTCACATATATAGTGATTCCTATAACAGTTATTGTTGCTTCTATGATCTTATCTGTTTTTGGAGTTATTATTTATCGTAAGAAGCATTTAGATGGCACATTAATATATCTTTGGACATACTATTCAGTTTTGATTCTTGCAGTTTATTTTATTTATGATTTATTATTTATCAAATATATGTTATGGATACGAATGATCACATATTCGAGTATTGGATTAATATGCGCAGAAATGGCATATTTATTTTATTTATATCAAGATAAATTCTTTAAACCAAAAACTTACAAAAAGTTTTATTTAATTGTTTTTAATTTAACACTTATTAGTTCATTATTGGCTACGTCAAATGTAACTCAGTTTAAAAAAAGTTATGAAATCTCAAGTGCTCAATGGTTTGGAAGACATTTAAGTAAAGAGAGTTCTTTCTTGACCGGATTTAGATGGAATTATATTTTAGATTATTATTCAGGAGAAAATCAAAGTATTTATTTTAATGAAGCATTTCTTTTATTTCCATCTAATCAAATAAATGAAACTGGTTTTAACAATTTAAGGCAATTTCAACAAGAATTAAATGAAATTGATTTATTTTTATTGTTAGATGATAAGCAGATTATGGAAGGAATATTTGGTGATGTAATCGGAATTAATTTAGGAAAGTTAAATTCTACAATATTAAAAGAATATTATAATTTACCCTATTTAAATAGAATATTTACATCAAAAAATGCAATGAATCAATCGGTTCAGGTTTATTGGGTTAATGGAAATTAAATTATTTTTAATTTAAACCAATTAAAAAATTATTTTATTTTTTTTTGTCCAATTAATTAATTGTTCTATTCCTTCTTGAGGATTTATTTTTGGGTTCCAATTGAGTTTTTGTTTTGCTTTGGATATATCAGAGATGTAGACTTTTTGATCACTTGGTCTCCAATCAAAAAATTCTAGATTTATTTTTTTATCTAATTTATTTTCAAGTAAAGATATTAACTCAAGTAAAGAAAGTGTATTTTCCTTTCCACCACCCATACAAAATACTTCATGTTTTAATTTTTGAGAGTTTTTAATGAATTTATCATATGCATTAATTAAATCAGATACATATAATAAATCGCGAACTTGTTTTCCATCTCCATAGATATTGATTTTTTTATCTAATATTGCTGAAATTACAAAATGAGCAACCCATCCTGGGTCCTCAAAGCCGAATTGCCTTGTTCCGTAAATACAATTATGAACCAAAAAACCATTAGCTATAAAAATATGAGTATTTTCAACAGTAATATCATATATATCTTCCATCTCTATTTGTTTAATTTCAATTATATTATCCCATAATAATTCTTTGGGAAGATTTTTATTATAAAACCTAAACCATTTTATAAATGATTTTTCATTGCTTTTATCCCACTCCATAAAATTATATAATTCAGAATTTCGATAAGGATGACAAGCAAATCCGACTTTTGCAAAATTTGTTCTGTTTTTTTTTCCTGCATAAATTTTAAATACTCTTTGAATTGTTGTTACTCCAGATTTTCTTTTATAATCACCACCATTAAAAATTTCACTTGTTTTTACTCCAAACTCTTGTAAAAGTATTTTTTTTATTGTATTAAGATAATCATATAAATTGGATCCGAGTTTTTCATCTTTACTTTGTGCAAATGAAAGACCCCCGTATCTCTCATCAGTATAAGTTATTCGAGCAAGTTCAGCAGAAAATAGACCTGTTAAAAAACATCGTCGTGTTTCTCTATCGCTTTCTAAAATCCAATTTGGAATATTAAAGGATTTTAAAGCTTTATCTCCTAATGGGACACCCAATAATTGAAATAAAGAGCTATATTCTGCTTGAGTTATGACTATTCTTATACTTTTTCCATTTATTACTCTTCCATTAGTTAATTTAGATTTAGAAATAGTAATTTGTTCTTTAGAATGAGGTATTCCCAATGAATCCAAAATCTTTTTTATAAAATTAATTTCTTCTTCTTTACCATAAATCTGTAATGCTAAAGAGATATTATTCCTATTTTTAGCTTGATATGTATAAAGATTAGCATCTCCAAAACAATAACCAACTAATTCTATTATTCTTTGATAACCTCTTGCAGCTTTTGAAAAGGGAAGTAATCCTTTTTCTTCCATAGATTTTATTTTTCTTTGAATTGTTATTTCTCTAATATTTAATTTTTTTAGATTTTTATAAATATCATCCTTAGTAACTAATATTTCACAATTATCTTCAAAATCTATATATTCTTTTTCAATTTGAGGATAAATACATATTAATTCACCATAATTTAATGAATCTATTCTCTTAAATCCATTTGGTGTATAAAATCTATGGTCTCCTGTTGCTTTTATTATATGATTTCTTCTTGTAGTTATTTTATAAAGTATTTTATTTTCAGAATTTGTCCTTAATTGTTTAATTACATTAGAAAAAACAATTTTTTTACCATCAAATGAAAGAAGAATATCATTTTCATTAATATCCATTATTTTTTTAGAACCAAGTATAGTTTGAATAATTGTATCTCCTGTTAAGCACGACATTCTAAACACCCCAGTTTTTAATCCATATATGTGTCCATATTCTTGAACATAAACATCAGCACAAAATTTAGAAGCGCCATACGGAGTATGTTCGCATAAATCTGTAGAAAATTCCTCAGATATGCCATTTTTATATTCTGAAGTAAATTCATATCTTGTTTCTTTTTCCTCAATATCACATTCATTAACGTTATTACCGAATACTTTATTTGTAGAACAAAAAACTATTGCAGGATTTGATTTCGAAATTCTCACAGCTTCCAATAGATTATAAGTTCCAATTAAATTATTCTCGAAATCTTCTTTTGGATTGGTTACTGAAGTGGTTACTGCAGTCTGTCCTGCAGCATGAATTAATACATCAATTTCATTTTTTTTTAATAAATCCTTTAAAAAGTCAAAATCTCTTATATCTTTTTGGCAGAACTCGATATTCTTGTATTGATGCAAATAATTCCAATTATACATTGCATTTTTATCATCTTTATGCAACAATCTTGCACGGGATAAATTATCAATTACAATGACTTTATTATTTTTTTGTTTTGCATAATATTCAGCCACGTGTGAGCCAATAAAACCCCCACCGCCAGTAACAACGATTTGATTCATTTTTAAAAAATAATTACTTTATAATATTTGGTTTACTATTAAATTAATCAATTTTCTTAATTATAGAAATTAAAATTACCCATAATAATTAAATTTTCCACATAGTCCAATAAATTATTCAAATATTCGAAATTAAATGTAGAGACTCATATGATTTTAAAAATAATTAGAAATCGAAAAATGCATAAATACACAAATCGATAAAGATCAATTAAAAATTATATCACCCAATAAAAAGATAAAGATTAATATAGAAAACAAAATTTTATTAATATGATTTCGCATTATTATATTACGAAAAAGAAAAAAAGAAGAAATTATAGACACAAAAACTAATTAAAGTTATTTATACCATCTTAAAAATATAATATTTTATTGAAAATCATAGGAGTTTCATAATTTATAAGTCAAAGATTATTATGAATTATTGTATTTACAAGTCTCTATGAAGTATAAAGAATGTGGTGCAACTCCACGCTCACTTCCGCTCAATGTTGCTTTATGGCTATCATAGTTAGGGGAGCAAAAAGAGTCTTCATACCGAGGGAAGCAATTGGTTAGAGTAGATATAGCATACGCAGTGGAAAAGCAGTCCCAAAAGCTTCGGTAGATGGGATAGAGGGCATAGGGTTATGCCCATATTGTGTTATTATTTAATAAAATGGATAACAGAATTAAACAAGATTAGTTAGGTTTTACTAGTCTTGATAACCTGGGAACTCTCAAAAATCATAAAAATCTATATTTAAATTTCAAAAATGATGTTGAAAATCGTACAATTTCAAATCCTTCTCGCGCGGAATTATACTTCCTTTCAGCTTTTCATTTGATCGAAAGCTGTACTGCAAAATTTAAAGTACATATAAACAAACATCAAAGAGTAAGAAAAGTTTTAGAAAGGAATCATGAAATTTTTAAAGATAATACTGAAGCAATTTGGCGTTTATTTCATAGATTAGAGAATCAAATTCGACCAAAATTATGCCTAAAGGTTTTAGAAAATGAATCTTAGATTAGAAGAAGAAAATATTAAATTCATTAAAAAAAACGAAGAACAAGAAAAATTAATAAAATATATTAAAAATTTTATAAAAAAAAATCAATCTAAATTTAAAAATATTGATTCCATATTAGTTTTTGGTTCTTTAACTTCTGGAACTTTTACTGATGAGAGTGATATTGATATTTGTATATTTTTAAAAAAAAATACTCCGAAAGCTATAGAAAATAATATATTTAGTAATTTTTTAGATTTAGAAAAAAAAATAGATCGATTAGTCCAGTGTATTTTTATTTATCCTGAAGAAATTGAAAATTGGGATTCAAATTTTATTGAAAATATTTTAGCTGAAGGTCGTCTAATATATGGAACTTCGAATTTTTTGGAGATTCCCTTTAAAACTTTGAAATTAAAACCATTTTTAATTATAAAATTCAATTTAAGAGAATTGGATAAATCAATTAAAATGAAAATAAAAAGAATGTTGTATGGTTATCAAACTAAAAAGAGATATTTTAAAAAAGTATATCAATATCAAAAAGATGGATTAGTACAAGAAATAAAAGGATTTAAATTGGGGCGAGGAGCTTTTCTTATTCCTGAAAAATATTTGTGGTTAATAGAGAACAAATTTATGGAATATAATGTAAACTTTACTCACTTCCGTGTATGGCTTCAAGAAGAATAAAATGATACCTATATGTCCGAAGAAGATAAATACAGCAAAAGTATGAAGCAAATAAAATCAGAATTAAAAACCAATACTGTTTATTTTTTTAATATTTATATTGTTTTAACTGTTTATCAAAAACTTATAAAAATTTATAAAACACACAACTAATTCCATGAATTAACCTTAAGGCTGGTCTTTCCAAAAGCGGAAAGATTGAGGATTGGAATAAATTTTGGAATTTTATAGAAATTACCAAATTTTTATAAACAATTAGAAGGTTGCTCTTTGTAGATTTTGAAAATATTTCTTGAAAAGGTAAAATGAAGAAGAAAAGGTAATAAATCAATTTTAAGATTAGTTTATTATCAGCTTATGTTCTTTTAGCACTTTAATAGGTTTTTTATACCCAAATTTATCATATAATTCTGGTTTTAATTTTTTCATTGTTAATTGATATGTTTTTTCATTTTTTTCAGATTTAAAAAAAAGCATATCATTTTTAACAAAGAGAAGGCTTGCGTAATATTCTAATAACTCTCTATCTCTGATTAAAGGAGTTAAGAACTCATTTGCTCGTTCTAGTATTTCCTTATCTCTATCATCAAGTGTGTAATCACTTTTTTCTCCAGAATTTAAAAAACTATCTATTTGATAATAAATATCAGCTAATTAGGAGGAATAAGGCCCATACTTATACCAATTAAATCGACTTTGAAATTTCAATCCAAATTTTTTTAGTATATAGAAAACTTTTTGAATTATAATTCTGTTAGTAATCGTTGAAATATTAGAGTTAATTCCAAGATATTGCAAATTTGAATAAATCGTTCAATATCTTTTTTTATATACATGCCTATACAATATTATTTTTTGATCTTAATAATATATTCTCATTATATTATTTAAATTCTAGAGTTGCTAAAATTAGTAATTTCATTTATTAATTTTAATATTCATATATTGATAATATAAGATTAATACATTAAACGTTTATAAATAAATTTCGTATAATTTCGTATAATTTCGTATAATTTTCACCACAGTGTTATAATCTACGTTCCATTCAATAGCAATATTTAAGGGCAGAATAAATTCCAAGTAATGGTCCTCGATTTCTTTTGGTATTTAACTTATCATCCGTATCATCTAATATGAATGAAAGATTATCAAATTGTTTGAGGGCATCTTTATATTTTTGAATTTGGTTTTCATCATGAGCTGAGAGAAAAATCTTTTTGCTGAATTTTTCCAGTATCCCAACTTGATATTCAATAAAAGATTTACCAGATATTTTCATTAACCCTTTATCTATACCAAATCGTTTACTCATTCCACCAATTAAAATTATAAAAGCAATTTCTTTACTCAATCTGTTTATATCCTTTAATATTTTATTAAATTCTTCTATTAATATAATGGAAAGAAAAGGATGGTAATGGAAAGAATTATTCCTATTAATATAGTAATTATTACATAGGTGATTATGTAGAATTTTTTCCTCTCATCTTTTTGTTTTTCAATAAATATTCCAACAACAAAAGCATAAAAAAGCCATTGAGAAAATTGAAACATTTTCCAAAATACAATTATAATGAGTCTTATTAGGTTTATTAAATCAAGTTCTGAAGGAAGATCACAACCAAAAAATCCTAAATTATTCAGCCATTGATACAGATAATTTGGGATAATGAAATAAGGAATCATTATACATATGAACGGAAATATGTAGTAAAGAAATAAATCTTTAACTCTAATTTCCTTATTGATTAATATAGCAAGTAAGTAAATAATTGCATTAATTTTGAAAATCGCCAGGAAAAAATAAATTGATGCAACTCCTTTTTTTTCTTTTAATAACATTCGATATGATTGGAATAAGAAAAAAAGTATCAGAAAATTTGCGTTGTTGAGAAATTGATCAAAATAAAAGGCAATAATTGTAAATGCAAGCCAAAAAAAGTAGTTTTTATCATTTTTTATAATCTCATCAATCTTAAAAAGAACATAAAAAATTACAGTTAATCTAAGCCCATCCCAAATAAAAAATCCAATCTCGTTAGGCAATAATGTGAGCGGATAAAAATAAAAAAACCAGTAGTAAAGATAAGGACAATATGCATCATTTGTATTATCATATAAGTTAAAAAAACCATTTTCAATCATATCAACCCATAGGAGATAGTCTCCATCAACTAACTCAAAAAGAGAAGGAGTAATCATATGAAGAATTCTGAAGATTACTATCATTATATAAAGTATGATTATAAGAATGATACTTAATTTTCTTAGCTGTTTTCGATTTAACATCATAATGATATGATCTTGATATTTGGCAATCAATAGTGAATTTTATTTATGCCTTTCTGTAAAAATATATTCGCTAAGATTGAATTATTTATAACGCTTAAATAATTACGTATGCTTTAAGATTTTTTCTTCATATCACCCGGATATTATATACCCTTAAATAAAATTTTTATATGCTCTTAGAAGTATGGAAAAACTTCAAATATTAAGGAGTTCTCCTAACTACGACGAGTTGGTCAAATTATATAAAAAGGAGAAAAATTTTAAGCTGAAGGAGCGATACCACGCTCTCTTTTTGATGTACGAGCTTAAAAATTGCACTAAAGTTGCAAAATTGCTCAAAAGATCCCGAAGGACGATTCAATTATGGGTAACTGTGTTTAATGAGGGAGGTATAAACGCGTCAATTCTAAATACGCCTCCCGGACGCCCATCAAGGCTTTCAAAAAGTCAAATAGAAGAATTAAAAGCGGATATTCTAACGCATCCTCGTAATTTAGGGTACGAGTTTAGCAATTGGGAGGGGAAGAGCGTATCTTACCACATTAAAAAGAAATTTGACGTGGAACTTAAAGTGCGCCAATGCCAAAACCTTCTTCATAAAATGGGTCTCACGCTCCAGCGCCCGAAATACAAGTTTCCAAAAGCCGATCCGGAGAAACAAAAGGAGTTTGTGAAGGAATATTTTTAATAATTTAATCACATATATAAAGAAATTATAAATTTATTATAACAAGTGCAATTCCTAAACTCATGCATTAAAAAGAGAGTTTGATACCGCTCCTTGAATTTAGGATTTTTTCCATTTTGTATAACTCTACTAATTTTTCATAATTAGAGAGTCCCTCAAAAACTAAAAAGAGATATTTTAAAAAAGTATATCATTATCAAAAAGAGGGAATAATACAAGAATTAAAAGGATTTAAATTAGGCCGCGGAGCTTTTCTTATTCCTGAAAAATATTTGTGGTTAATAGAGAGCAAATTTATGGGATATAATATAAATTTTACTCACTTCTGTGTTTGGCTTCAAGAAGAATAAAATATATACTATATTTACTAAAATTAGGAAATTCTAGTAAAAAAATTCATAGTTTGGATAAAAATCCTCTATTTTTTTCTTAATTAAGGTAAATTCATCACCTACAATTTTAATAATTTTTGGTATTTTTCCTACCTGTCCTACTTTTTCCTCCCTACTAATAAAAGCTCCGAATATTCCTTCGAGATCATCCACAAGATCTAAACCCTTTTTTATTGACTTTTCAATATCAGAGCCTTTTACGGCATTAGCAATTTTTGTAGCAGCACCATCAGCAAGAGTGGCATTTTTTGCGAAGATAGTAACGATATCAGATTCTCCGAAACTAATTGCATGACCAATTTTAGCGGAGCTTGAACCAATGCCAGAAGGAGAATCATTTTTAGTTATAAGGAAACCTAATTTTCCACCCAGTAGATTTTTTCCTGCATATAATCCAACTTTAATGGATTCTTTAGCATTAATTGATATTTCTCCCCCATTTTCAACAACTGCTATCTTCAATGGGAACAATCCCTCATTCATTTTCATTTTTTTTACCATTATATCAGCAAGAGCGCCAGCAACTGTAGCCATCGGACCAACATCGCATATTGCTGAATATTTAACCATAAGTCTAATAATTTCAGAAGGATTTTTGACTTTTATTGGTGAAAGAGATTTTAAAAAAATCTCATTTTTATACACAAATTTCTCAAGAATCGTTCTATGTTTATAAAAAGATTTAATAGCTAATTTAATTGCCTTTTTTGACTCAGAGATTATAGTGACATCTGATTCCTTTTCAATGAAGTGATACGAGAATTTATTCATTAAAAATACCATCTTTTAAATATGTATCCATACAAAGATTTATTTTATTAGATAACTCCATTCGTTTCTTTTATTATTTAATTTTATTAAGGTTATTAAAAATTTCTAAATCAAAAAAAAATAATTTCTATTAAATAAATAATCATTATAATAAAATAACAATGAAAGAAGAATTTTAATAAAAGAATGAGTATTACCGAACAGATTCAATTAAAAATCATCGTTAGAATTATCCTATTTTGGCAATCCAAGATGAATTCCCTTTGATGATTTTGTACTTGTTGAATATTTTCTTATGAATTTTTTTTAAAAAAGAAAAATATTTTTTTCCAAATAAAGGTTTTCCCTCTTCCATTGCAAATAAGGTTGTACAATGCCGGTTTTCGATCATATTGATGAATTCATCGGGAGTAAAACCGATAGGGTCAATAGGGTCAAGAGTCTCGATCAAGTCATAAAGCAATTTTGCCCTTTCATAATAATTTTTAGGTAATTTCGAAGATATCACGATTAAATCAACATCGCTTCGCTCGTTAAAATCCCCTCTTGCCAAAGATCCATATAAAATAATGCATTTGGGATTTAATTTTTTAATAATATTTTCACAAAATTTTTTAATGCCATAATTAATAGTTTTTAAGGAAGTATTCATTTTTTAATACCTTTAATAAAATTAATTATTATTGACGCATTATTTAAAGCCTCTTCAGCAATAACTTCATCATGATATTCGAATGGTGACCCTGTGGAATATGCATTTGGATATCGAGAGGGAATGTAATGTAAATCTAACTTTTTACAAGCAGTTAATATTGAAGAAACATTAATATCATGATTTTTTAGGTCGCTAGTTAATTTTGTTAAAGAGTGACCAAAAGGAGTTGATCCTAAACCATATAAAAGCGCTTTTAATGAAAACTCAGCTGCTTGTTGACATTTAAAACAGCTCCAATTGAAAAATCCATTTTTCTTATCTATTTCTGCTGATTTTAATGTATTGTCTGCTTCATTCATCCATCTATTATATTCATTATTATCAAACATTATTATTCATCAAATATAATAATTTTAAATTAGATTTTTAATAATACAGAAAAAATTCCTAATAATTTTGTGTATAAAAGTATTACAACCTTCTAATTATTTATAAATTTTTAAAGAACAGTGTAACAATAAAAATGAAAATTATAATAAAAAATTTGATTAGTTTGTAGAAAGAGAAACGACATTTTGTAAAAAAATTTATAACATTATATTTACATGATTTAGGTATAAGGGTAAATTATTTTTATCGCTTATATTTCAATATTCCACAGAATGATTCCCAGATGTCCGAAGAAGATAAATATAGCAAAATTGTAAAACAAATTAAATCAGAATTGAAAACCAATACATTAATCGCAAATAAATATGGTGTAATATTAGGTTCTGAAATTGAAGATTTGCATAAAGGAAAAATTATTCCGCCAGAAATTTCGGATTTGATAAATCAGAGAGCGATATTCGCTAAAAGTCTTAAATTGAAAAATATAGATTCAATAACTTTAGAAAGCGAAAAATGCTTTTTCTTAATCACTAAAACTAGTGAATTAATTTTACTAGCGCAGTTAAAAAAAAGTGTAGATTTATCACAACTTATTCCAAGTGTAAAAAAGTTTCTCGAAAAATTAGCAAAAGGTATTTCAAAAAAATTTGAAATTGATGAATTCACAAAATTTGAATTCATAAAAGAAATAATTAAGTTAGATGATTCATTAAAAACAGATGAAGATAGACAACAGAAATTTAATATTATTAAAGATTTAATTAAGTACATTTCATAAATTATTATAAATAAATTTAAAACGTGTATTAGGAGTTTAAGATTTAATATTTAGGTGAATATTATTCTAAGGCAAGTTTATATTTATAAAGAGGGTGAATTGATATATTCCAGTCAGTTTGGCAAGGCATTATCGCAAGAGGTTTTTGATAGTTTGTTCAAACAACTACGTAAAGATGCTATGGCTGCACCAAGTGATAAGATTGAATATCATGATTACTATAAATATAGAATCACATACGCTACGGAAAAAAAAATAGATTTAATGTTCTTATTTGTAACGGGTATAACTGATTCATCCAAAGATATTAAAACTGAATTACTTAGATGTAAAAGGGAATTTCTTAATCTTTTTGGGGATATAATCAAAACTGAATTTGATTCTAAAACTTTTGAAGTATTTGACCCAACAATTGATGTAATTCATAAAAATTTACGCCCCAAAATTTCACTCGTAGGATTTTCTGGTGTTGGAAAGACAACTATAACTAGATTAATTAGGGCTGAAGAAATACCAATGGAACATATCCCTACTATAACTGGAGACATAGCAACTATTAAAATAGGAAAACTACACTTTCATTTATGGGATTTTGCAGGACAAGAACAGTTTAGCTATTTATGGAATAACTTTATTAAAGGAAGTGATGCAGTCCTTCTCATTACAGATTCAACTTTAGAAAATATAGAAAAAAGTAAATTTTTCCTCGATTTAATAAAAGATGAAGCACCCCATGCACATACTGCAATAATTGGAAACAAACAAGATCTTTCAGATGCTATTCCTGTAACAGAAATTGAGAACATTTTAGGTTTAAAAACTTATAATATGATTGCAAATAGAAAGGAAAATCGGGATAAAATGATTACAATAATTGCTGATATCCTTGAAATGAGTGCAGAAGTAAGCCCCTTATTGAAACCATTGATTGAGAGAGATAAATTATTACAAGAAGCCGAATTATCACTTAATGAAGGCAATTTCCAAAATGCTTTAACCTTATTTGAAAAAATTTCGGATTTATGTCTTGATTTAGGTGATGATAGTTTAGGAAATGAATTTAATGAAAAAGCCCAGAAGATTAAAGAAATTTTAGTAAAGATGGAAACAACCCCAGTTGAAATTGTTAAACAAAAAGAAGAAGCTCAACCTACATCGGTTGAATCAACATCACCTGAACCCAAAGTTGCTCCGAAACCGGCAATTCCTAAACCACCAGCAATAAAAAAAACAACTGTACCAGAACCTAAAGCTGCTCCGAAACCAACAATCCCTAAACCTCCAGCAAAAAAAAAGCCAACTGTACCAGAACCTAAAGCTACTTCCAAACCAACTACACCTAAATCACAATCCACACAGCCAAAATTAACAATTAATCTAGAAGATTTTAAAATTAAACCTCGTCCAACAAATATCTTATCCGCAAAACCCACTGGACCTAAACAATCATTAACTATTAGCCCCTTTAGTGCTATAAAACAAGAAGAACCTCAACCAAAACCATATACTACTAAACCCAAATCACCATATCAACAACCCTTACCTGATTCTAAAAAACCATCTCCGCCAATGCAAATAGCACAACCACCCACCCCACCGAAAGCTCCACCTCAAACCTCTGTTCCAAAGCCTCTAACTCAGCCAACCCCAGCCCCAACCGAACCCCCAACAACAACCGTAAGAGACCAAGCAGGCACACAAAAAAATGAACTTGAAAAAACCTTAATGGATTTAAAGATTAAATTTGCAAATATTGCTAAAATGGAACTCGACCTTGATATGAAAGAACTTTCGGGAGAAATAACCTCAGAAGAGTTTAATAAGAAATCACAAAAAATGAAAGCCATAAAAGAGAACATATCAAAACAAATTGACGATATTCAGAATCTGTTAAATAGTTTTAGCGCATAAAAGATTATAGAATAAATTCCTTAAAATTATATGTTAATAGAAATATTTTTCTTTTTTTCATTTTGAATTATAAATTTCGTTTATATAAATTATGAGAATTTTGTATTTTTAAAATTTATATAAGAGTTATTTTTTTGTTTGCTTTTTTCATGTCTACTTTCCTTTTTATCTGGGAAATATCAATCTTAGTTTAATGTGAATAACAGTAAAATATAAATACCAAAATAAAAACAAATTAACATACCAGAAATTTGGAATTAAAATAAAAATTTATAAAGATGTGAAATATAAAAATAGTTGTGAGGAAATCAACCATGGTAGTGTATAAATGATAATAGAATGCCTATTATCAATATACATCTATTGAAATTGTCTCAACTTCAGATAAAAATTGGGCAGATGCCGTAAGAGAAGGTTATGCCGAAGCAAAAAAGAGTTTAAAAGGTATTAGAAATATATCCATTATTCAATCTGATGTTAAAGTAAAAGAAGATAAAGATCAACTAATCTATCGAGTAAGAATGCAAATAAATTTTGAACTTGAGAAATAAATAAGAAATAGCATTTTTTTTATTTTTTATCTCATTTCTTTTTTTTTTAATTTAGAAAACAAAAGGGTTATTTATTTTAAATTATTAATAATCAGAATAAGCGGGGTTTTATTGATAAATGGCAATTGTTATAATGAAATTTGGTGGTAGCTGCTTACAAGACGCAGATTCATTTAAAAACATATTAAATATTACGGAAATCTATAAAGAGCATAAAAAAGTTTATGTAGCATCTGCATTTAAAGGGATCACGGATTTATTATTAGATATGGGCAAAAAAGCAGAAAAGGGAATTGATATTGATAAAAATATTGCCTTTATCGAAAAAAAAAATTATGATATAATCAATGAGATTTTTGGTGATAATGAAGAAAATGCAAATGTCGCTAAAGAATATATTGACAAGAAAATTAGCGAACTCGAAGATGCGTTAATTGATGTTAATGAGTTTGGATTTGAGCCATATTATCAGGATTATGTCCTAAGTTTTGGAGAGATCTTTTCTACTTACATTTTACATCTATATCTTAAAATAAATGGGTATAATATAGTGTTTATCCCTGCAACTGAATTGATAATAACAGATGATAATTTCGGGAATGCTTTTCCACTTTATAAATATACACAAAACCGAATTAGGAAGAAAATGGTCCCACTCCTGGATAATCCAGATGACATTACAATATTTTGTATTACCGGGTTTATTGGTCGTAATAAAATTGGCTATATAACTACACTAGGTCGAGGTGGGTCTGATTATACAGCAACAATTCTCGCCCATGTGATTTATGAGACCTGTAAATTTAAAGAGATTAAAGTTATTCTCTGGAAGAATGTTGATGGACTGCTTGTTTCTGACCCAAAATATATAAATAATTCCGAGCCACAATTAGTTAAAATTCTTGATTATAACGAAGCAAAAGAACTGGCATTTTTCGGCGCAAAAATTCTACACCCGAAATGTCTGGAAGCAATAGAACCATATAAAATCCCCTTAGAGATTAGAAATTTCAATAAACCTCTCGAAAAATCTCAATTTACCATAATATCTGAAAAAACAGACAAATCAAATATAAAAGGGATCTCCACCGTCGAAGAAGTTGCGATGATAACTGTTTCTTCAGGAAGTATGGTCGAAGTTCCCGGCGTTCTTGCCAAAATATTTAACATTATGGGAGATAATAAAATAAATGTTTCTTTAGTCGCTCAAAGCTCCAGTGAAATTAATACCACATTTATTGTAGATGTGAATGATGGAAAAAAAGCAACAAATTTAATCAAAGAAAATGAATTCTTCAAGAATTTCTTTGAAATCAAAATTGAATACGTCGGAATACTTGCAGTCATTGGATTACAAGTTCTTGATATAAAAATTAAGGCACGCATCTTTAATGCTCTTAGTTCAAATGATATCAATGTTAAATCAATTTCACAATCCTCCGAAGGATTAAATATATCATTGGTTATTAATAAGGAAGATATCGAAAAAGCTGTGAACACCCTCCATGAAGAATTTCATTAGCATTTAAGTTACCCTTTTAATATTATAATTTTTAATAATTTGTAAAAATGAGATCCAACCTGGAAAATTATAAATAAAGACTATACTATATTCAATTTGAGTTGAAAATGACAGAAAAGACTATTGAAAAGGAAAAAAAAGAAATTAAAAAGTTAAATGATAAAGAAATAACAAAATCAATAATAGATGATATAATAAAAGAACATAAAGATGTTCTTGATGCATTGGGAGAAGATTAATCTTTTTCCCAACTTATAATCACAAAATAAAAGCAATTCTTGCAAATTAGTGCCCTGAACGAGATTTAATAATTCGCCGGGTCAATTCACCAAAAGCCTCCTCAACATGCACTCCAGTCTTAGCAGATGTCTCAATGTAAATTGAATTCTCGGCCTCAGCAAATCTTTTCGCTTCCTCCCTGTCAATAACTTCACCAACATCCTCAATTAAATCAATTTTATTACCTGCAAGAACAAATGGTATGTGTTCTCCAGCAAATTGCCGAATCTCCGCTAACCATTTTCGAATATCAGCATAAGTCTGTGCCCTTGAGAGATCGAAAACTAGAAGAACACCCGCTGCACCCTTATAAAACGTGCTTCTAATGAACTCAAATCTTTGTTGCCCCCCAATATCCCATATACTCAAAGTCGCAATCTCGTCTCCCTCATAATTAACATCCTTTGTCAAAATATCAACACCAACAGTTAGTTTATAGTTTGTAGCAAATCGATTCTTGATAAAACGCTGAACTAAAGAGGTCTTTCCCACTGCGGCAGCACCACATAAAAGAACCTTAAGCTTGTATGAAGACATAATTAACCAATTCCTATAAATTAAGTTATAACGTTATTATTTTAGTTATAATGTTATTATTTAAATTATACCCCAATATAAAAATACTTTTTTATTAGATTTATATTCTTATAATCAATTTCGAATTTTTAAATTATTTTTTTTTGCCTTTATATATAAGTTATTATACGGTTTTGAATTAAAATTTTCTTATCCTTGAGTTATTTTTAAAATAATTAAGCCTAAAAATTACTTAAATAATTAATATTTCTATCTAGTTAATAAAATAATTTAATTTAAATAATTATATCGTGTAATTCCTACTTTTAGACCATTCTATATATTTTTTAAGCCCTGTTTGAATATTATATTTTGGCTCAAATTTTAAAATTTTCCTCGCTTTTGTAATATCCGCAAAACTATCTCGAATATCACCTGGTCTGGGATCTGTAAAATCAACCCCTAAATACTCCTTCTCGCATATTTTTTTTATAATATCTGCAAGTTCATTTACAGTAATCGGAGAACTCGCTCCTATATTGAATACCTCACCTGCGATGTTATTAGCAACTCCCGAAAGTAAATTTGCATTAACTACATCTTTAATGTAAGTAAAATCCCTCCGTTGCTCTCCGTCCCCAAATACAATCGGATTTTCATCTCGATATATCCGTCCGAGCCAAATCGGTATAACTCCACTATACGTCGAATCCTTCTGTCTCGGACCATAAACATTGAAATACCTTAATGCTACAGTGTTTAACCCATAAACTTTATAAAAAGCATATAGATATTTCTCACACGCCAATTTGGCTACACCATATGGAGAAATTGGGATAAGATTCATATCTTCCTTTTTAGGTAAGGTTGGCGTATCACCATAAACAGATGAACTCGATGCAAAAATGATTGTTTCCACATCCCGAATCCTTGCTGCATTTAGTATATTGAGTGTACCATTAACATTTACCTCATTACAAGAAATGGGCATTTTGACAGATTGGGGAACACTCGTAAAAGCAGCTTCATGAAAAATGATATCAATATCCTTGCAAATCTCTAATAAAAAATCATAATCACGGATATCTGCCTTATGAAAAGTAAAATTTTGGTTTTGCAAAGAATCTTTTATATTATCCATACGTCCATTGAAAAAATTATCAATTCCAATTACACTTGCTTTCTTCTCTAATAACTCATCAGATAGATTACTCCCAATAAATCCAGCAACACCAGTTACTAAGATCCTTTTACCTTCTAATTCTAAAATATAAAACACCTAATTGAAAAAATCATTTTTATTATTATAAATTTACCTTTTTGAATAAGAATTTAATGAACTGCTAATTTCCTTTCCGACCAATGGTTATATTATATATTATTACATTGTATATGTTAGAAAATACAAGTGGGGCTCTACGGAGTTGAATGGTGTTAAAAATGTTTTTAAAAATTCATGGATTTAATTATAGATTTAGGAATTAAATCAAAGATAAGTAAAGAAGATTTACTTAAAGTTAATGAGAATTTTAAAAAAAAAAATTAGTCTTTTTTTCTGATTAAAAGTTAATTTGCCATTGAAAATGATGTTTTAATCCTTCAGAAATTTTTATTTTTGGGGAATATCCTAAGATTTTTTTTGCTTTATCGACGTTAGAGTATGTGATATCGACATCACCCAGTTGTTTTTCAATAAATTGAATTTTCTTCTGTTTATTTGCGATGGAATACATTTGATTGACTAATTCATTTACGGTTATCGGACTCGAGCAGCCGAGATTAAACACCTCTCCAACTGCCTCTGGTTTTTCTCCTGCGGCGATTACTCCCTCGATTATATCTGATATGTATGTGAAATCTCTAAGTTGTTCTCCATCTCCAAATATGGTTATCCCATGGTTATTAAGGATGAAATCAAAAAATTTTCGAATTGCCATATCGGGGCGTTGGCGGGCGCCATACACAGTAAAAAAGCGTAGTGAGGTGATTGGTAGTCCATATAGTCTGTGGTAAAACTCGGCGTATTTTTCGCAGCATAGTTTTGACACGGCGTATGGTGAGATTGGGTTTTTGGGGTGGTTTTCATCTACGGGGGTATATTCCGGGTTGCCATAGACGGAGGATGAAGAGGCGTTTACAATTTGTTTTATACTTTTATTTAAACAGAATTCAAATAATTTAACGGTTGATTTGATATTGTTGTCCATTACTTCTATTGGATGGATAATTGAATAGCGCACGCCTGCTTGTGCCGCCAGATGGAATATTATATCGATGTCATGGTCAATTTCTTGTAGAGTAGAATCATCTCTGAGGTCTTTCTTAATTAAAATAAAGTCTTCCCCGTTCTTATATTTTTGAGTTAAATCGAGCAAATTTTTTTCTTTCCCTGTGTAATATTCATTGAAGTTATCGATTAGTATTAGAAAATTTCCGTTTCCGTTTAGCTTTTCCGCCAGATGGGAACCAATAAAGCCAGAGGCTCCAGTAATTAAGATTGTTTGATTTTTTATCATGGATTTGTCGCTGATATTGTTTGCACTATTAAATTTATAAACAATTTGAATATCTTATTAGTATAAAAAATAAAAATTCGATGTTTAAGATATTAATATTATCGGAGTTATTTATTTTTAAATCATGATTTAATTATTTTACATATTATTTTAAAAATCAAGGTATTTTAAATGTTTGAGAAACCATCACCCCAGCAATTAGCCGAGGAGGCAGTTCGGCACTTAGATTTAGCCGAGAAATATGAGTCTCAGCAGAATTGGGCGAAAGCTATTGTAGAATATAAGAGGGCTGTTGAGTTATTAAAACAAAGTGGGTTATTATCAGTTCATGTTGATGATATAAATGAGCGGATTATGCGTTTAACTCAAGTAGCTCAACAGGAGAAGGCATTACAGCGAAAGAAAGCCGAAGCTGAGTTTTCTGGTATAAGGGATGAAGCATTTCACTTTTTGGATAAGGCAAAGTCTTTAGAAGTCAATGGTCGTTATCAAGAAGCCATATCTCGTTATTCCTCAGCTATAAAGTTATTGGAACAGGCTAAATGGGATGAGAGTTTATTAGGACAAATCAAGTTAAAACTTGAAAAATTAATGGAGATCTTCAAACAGCAACAAATTATGGCCCATCAAAGAGCATTACGGGCTGAACAGACACCCACCAAGGTTGAAAAGTCTTTTGGAGCTCCGGAAACTACAATTATTCCTGCAGGACTTGATAAACGAAGTAAATTACGAATGGAATTTGAGACCCAAAAACGAAAGGAAGAGGATATACAAAATCGTGCTTTTGAATCAATTGATATGGGTAAAAAGTTTTTGGAGGAAAAGAATTTTGATGTAGCAAAATCAAAATATCTCGAAGCTTTAGATCTATTGAGATCTATTAGATGGACTGACGAGAATTTGTCTTATTTATATAGCGATATTGATTCGGTTGAAAGGCAGAGGGTAGCATTTGAAAAAGCAGAAAGTCAGAAAGTTGAGCAAGCTGCTAGAGCTACACCCCAACCCGTTACTTCGGAAATAGCTCCTCAGAAAGAAATAGTTCCAGAAATTATGGATGTACAATCAAAAGCAATAATGAAATATGAAGCGAAGAAAAGACGTGAGGAGGAGGTTCAAAAGAAAGCATTTGAATTGATGGATGAGGGTGAGCGTTTAATAAAGGTCAAGGAATTTGATGAAGCCATGGAAAAGTATGGTATGGCTGGGCGGCTCTTAGAATCTATTGGGTGGGCTGACCAATTAGTTCATATTAATAAAATCATTGATAAGATATATAAAGATAGAGTAAATTATAAAAAGTTGCAAGCACAGCAAATTAAAGCAAAAGAAGCAGCGGTTACTGCACCAGTCCCTGAAATCTCAGTAAAAGCAAAAGCGAATATTGAATTTAAAAAGCAGAAAATAGTAGAGTTTGAAGAACGAAATAAGCATGAAGAGCATATTCAAGAAGAAGCTTTTAAGATGATTGATATTGCAAAACGATTTGAGCGAGAGAAGCAATATGATGGGGCAATCGAGAATTTTAATAGAGCAATTGATTTATTACAATCAATAGGGTGGACTGATTATGTTAAGCCAATATACAAGTTCATCTCTGATATTAGAAGGAGACAAGAAAATGAACAGAAAGTTCTCGAGGAGAAAAAATCTCGAGAGAAAGAGTATTTAAAATTCCAAGAGATTATAAAAAAGCATGAAAAGATTCAGGTAGACCAGGAAGTAGAAGGAATTTCCCTAAAACAGAAAGAGCTTGAAAAGACACGGGAAATAGATCACGCAAAAGAGAAAAAAGCTTTTAATGTAATAAATGAAGCCGATGAATTGGTAAGAAAAGGCAATTATGAAAAGGCAATTAAAAATTATAAAAAGGCACGTGATATTTTTAGAGAGATAGGTTGGGCTGATCAAATTGCGACAATTGAAACTACATTAAACACGGTTCAATATAAATATCGTGAATTTTTGAAAAATGAGGAGACAGCCAAGGAATTAAAAGTTAAGCGTGCTAAGGAAGATGAAGAATTTCGAAAAACAATTGCCGAACAGATTAGAAAAGAGAGGGAAAAGTTAGAGAAGAAAAAGATCGAAATAAGAGAATATGAAACAGAGATTGAATATCGGAAGAAAAGAAAGGTTGAAGCTTTTAAAATTTTAGATGAGGCAGAAGAATACACATTACGCGGGGATTTTGATATTGCCATAGAAAAATATTCCATGGCATTAATGATTTTTGCAGAAATTCAATGGACTGATGAATTATCACTCATTCAAGATGCTATTCGAGATCTTGAAAACAGAAAGAAAGAAATGAGACTTCTAAAACTAAAAGAAAGAGAAGATGCTTTAAAAAGAGAAAAGGAAACAAAAGAGTTTCAGGATAAAATTTCTGAACAATTAAGAGAGGAACGTATGAAGTTAAGAGAAAAAGAGATTACAGTTAGAGAATATGAAAAAGAAGTGAAATATCGGGAAAAACAAAAGGAGAAAGCATTTAAGATCTTAGATGAAGCTCAAAAATTGACAATCAGTGGAGATTTTGATGATGCTATAGAAAAATATGAAGTAGCTTCGATTATTTTTGCAGAAATTCAATGGGATGATGAGTTAGCACTTATTCAGAATGCGATTCGAGAACTTGAGAATAAAAAAATTGAAAGAGAATTATGGGAACAGAAGACTCGAGAGGTATTATTGAAACGTGAGCAAGAAACCCAAGAATTTCAGGATATGATTGCTGAAGAATTAAGGATGGAGCGTGAAAAGTTAAGAGAGGGTCAAATTGGACTAAGAGAACACGAAGCTGAAGTAAAATATCGTGAAAATCGAAAAAATGAGGCTTTTGATATTTTAGATGCAGCAGAGATGTTAATAATGAGGGGGGATTTAGATGCTACGATTGAAAAATATCATGAGGCATCGATTATTTTTGCTGAAATTCGGTGGACAGAAGAGTTGGCACTTATTCAAGGTGCAATACGCAAACTTGAGCAACAAAAGAAAGAGAAAGAACTGTGGGAACAAATAGTAAGAGAGGAAGCTATCAAAAGGGAACAAGAAGCAAGAGAATTTCAGCATGAAATTGCTTTAATCAAGAGTCAGCAAGAAGAGAAAGTAAAATTTGCGCAATATATTCAGGAACAGAAAAAAATCTTATCAGAGCAGAAATTAAAGAAACAAGAAGAAGCATTGAAAATGCTTGAGAGTTCAGATGAGCATATAAGGGAAGGAAATTTAGATGAGGCTATTAGAATTCACAAATCGGCAATAGAAATTTTTAATCAAATTGGTTGGAAAGGTCCTTATCTTAGGGTAATTAAAGATACACTAGAGAATTTAAATAGACGTAAAGTTGAAATCTCACAAAAGTTGCAACGAAGGAAGGAATTAGCAGTTAAACATGAAGCTGAAGAAAGAGAATTTCAAGCGAGAATTACTCATAATATTGAGTTAGAAAAGAAAAAAATGCTTGTTAAAAAAATCACGACTCAGACTAAAGAACGATTACTTGCTTATCGAGAAAAAAAGCGTATTGAAGCATTTGATGTAATGAATAAGGCGGAGATTTTAACAAAACGTGGAAATTTTGATGAATCTTTAGACCATTATCGTCAAGCTGATATTATTTTAAGTGAAATTCAATTTCCCTCACAGGCAGTTAAAGAAATGATACAGAAAATTAAATTGAAACAAAAGGAACAAAAGGAGTTATTACGGAAAGAAAGAAAGCTTCAAATTCATAGGCAATTAGAGGAGGAGACATTTCAAAAAGAAATTACTCGTCGGTTAGCACTTGAGAGAGAGAAGATGATGGTGAAGAAGATAGCAATCGAAACACGCGAGAAGATAGAAGTATATCGTGAGCAAAAACGAGAGGAAGCATTTAAGATATTGGATGAGGCGGAAGATTTAACTAAAACCGGGAATTTTGAGTTGGCAATTAATGCATATCGAAATGCCGTGCTTCTTTTAAGTAAAATACAATATCCTATTGATTCGATTCATGAAATGATTAGAAAGGTCCGGTTAAAAAAGGTTGAACAAGAGGAACTTAAACGAAGAGAAATTAAACTGGCAGCCCAAAGGGAGAGAGAATCAAGAGAATTTCGGGATAAAATCGCTTGGGAATTAAGAAGAGAGAGTGAGAGATTAAGAAGAAGGACAATTGCACTTATAGAATATGAAGCTGAAGTAGAATATCGTGAAGATAGAAAAAAGGAAGCTTTTGATGTGTTAGATTCAGCAAAGTTATTAACACTTAGAGGAGATTTTGATGCATCTATTGAGAAATATCGGAAAACTTCTATAATATTAGCGGAAATTCAATGGACAGAAGAATTAACACTAATTCAAAATACAATTCGTCAACTGGAAAATAGGAAGAAAGAACAAGAACTTTGGGAACAACAATCTCGAGAAGAAGCAATTAAACGAGAACTTGAAGAGAGAGAATTTCAAGAAAAAATTACTGAGGCATTAAGAAAGGAGGGTGAAAAATTAAGAGAAAAAGAGATTGCACTTAGGGAATATGAACAAGAAAAAGAATATCGAGAAAAAAGGAGGGATGAGGCATTAAAGATTTTGGATAAAGCAGAAAAATCGACTATTGCTGGAGATTTTGATACAGCTATAGAAAAATATCATGAAGCATCAATCATTTTCGCTGAAATACAATGGACAGAGGAATTAGCACTTATTCAGAACGCAGTTCGCGATCTTGAGTATAAAAAGAAAGAACGGGTGTTTTGGCAACAAAAAGCTCGAGAAGATGCAATTTGGAGGGAATTAGAAGCAAAAAAATTTCAAACAGAGATTACTGAGGCATTAAGAAAGGAACGTGAAAGATTAAAGGATAAAGAGATTGCAATCAGAGAGTATGAAGAAGAAGTAAAATATCGGGAGATAAGAAAAGAGGAAGCATTTCATATTTTAGATTCAGCACAAATTTTAACAATGAGGGGAAATTTCGATGGGGCTATTGAGAAATATCATGAAGCCTCAATAATTTTAGCAGAAATTCAATGGACAGAAGAATTAGAACATATTCAAAATGCAATTAGTGAGCTTAATAAGAAAGAGAAAGAAAGAGAGCTTTGGCAACTAAAATTAAGAGAGGCAGTACTTAAACAAGAGCATGAAATAAGAGAATTTCAGCATAAAATTTCCATAATGAAAAAGAATGAAGAAGATAAAGTAAAAATGGCGCAGTTTTTACAAAAACAGCAAAAGGTTTTATCAGAACAACAACTAAAAAAGCAAAATGACGCGTTGAAGATGCTTGAAGTTGCAGATACTCATATAAAAAGAGGTCAATTAGATGATGCTATTGAAATTTATAAATCAGCAGTAGATATTTTTAATAAGATAGGTTGGAAGGGTCCTTATCTTAAAGTTTTCCAAGATACATTTGATAATTTAACTAAACGCAAACTTGAAATCGAACAATTAAAACAACATCAAATACAATTAGCAGCTAAACGTGAAGCAGAGGAAAGAGAATTTCAAGCTAAAATTGCTCGAAGTATAGAGTCTAAAAAGAAGAAGATGCTAGCAAAAGAAATTGCTATTCAAACTAGGGAAGAAATAATTGCTCATCGAGATAATCGACGTAATAAAGCATTTGATATTATGGATAAAGCAGAGGAATTAACTAAAGCTGGAAAATTTGATGAATCATTAACGCTTTATCGCCAAGCTGATATAATATTAAGTGAAATTCAATTTCCATCATATGCGGTAAGAGAAATGATACAGAAAATCAAAATGAAGCAAAAGGAACAAGAGGAATTACGTCAAAAAGAGAGCGAACTTCAAATAAAAAGACAATTAGAAGAAGAGGCATTTCAAAGAGAAATTGCTCGTCAGGTAGCACTTGAGAGAGAGAAGATGATAGTGAAGGAAATTGAGATTGAAACTCAAGAAAATATAAGGGCATACCGAGAAAAACGCCGAGATGAAGTATTTAAAGTATTAGATGAAGCGGAATTCTTAACAAAAAGAGGAAACTTAGATTTAGCTATTGAAACCTATCGCAAAGCAGCTCTTTATCTAACTGAAATTCAATATCCAGTTGATGCAATTTATGAAATGATTAAAAAACTTCGCATTAAAAAAATAGAAGAAGATCAAATGAGACAGAGAAAAATTGAAGCACCTACTCAGAGAGAGCTTGAATATAGACGTTTTCAGGAAGAGATTACTCTAGAATTGAAAAGAGAAGAGGAAAGACTCAAAGAAAAAGAAATCATACTTAGAGAATATGAAAAAGAAAAGGAATATCGTGAAACAAGAAAGAATGAAACATTCAATATTTTAGATACTGCAAAACAATTTACAATTAGGGGAAATTTTGATGCCGCTATAGAAAAATATCACGAGGCTTCAATAATTTTGGCTGAAATTCAATGGACTGAGGAATTAACAAATATTCAAAATGCTATTCGTGAACTTGAAAGGAGAAAGAAGGAAAGAGAACTTTTGGAGCAAAAAGCAAGAGAAGAAGCGCTTAGGAGGGAACAAGAAACGAGAGAATTTCAATACAACATTGTGCAAATGAAGGCAATGAACGCAGAAAAAATAAAAATGGCACAATATATTCAAGAACAACAAAAGGTTTTATCAGAAGCAAATTATTTAAGACAAAATGAAACGCTAAAAATGCTTGAAGCTGCAGATACATATATAAAAAGGGATAAATTAGATGATGCTATTGAAATATACATATCTGCTATGGGAATACTTAATGAAATAGGATGGAAAGGACCATATTTAAAAGTAATTCAAGACACACTAGATAATTTAAATAAGCGCAAACTCGAAATTGAACAAATCAAACAACAGCAAATTGAGTTAGCAGTTAAACGTGATGCAGAGGAGAGAGACTTTCAGGCTAAAATCGCACGAAGTATAGAGAATGAAAGACAGAAAATGTTAGCAAAAAAAATTGTTATTCAGACTCAGGAAGAATTACTTGCTCATCGTGAAAATAGGCGTAAGGAAGGATTTGACATTATAGATAAAGCTAAAGAAATGACGAAAGAAGAAAATTTTGAGGAAGCATTAAGACTATACCGTCAAGCCGATATAATTTTAAGTGAAATTCAATTCCCATCAAACGTTGTAAAAGAAATGATTCAAAAAGTCAAATTGAAACAAAGGGAACAAGAAGAATTACGTCAAAGAGAAAGAGAGATTCAAATTCAGAAGCAATTAGAAGAAGAAGGATTTCAAAGGGAAATTGCTTATCACATAAAGCTTGAGAAAGAAAAAATGAGGTCAAAAAAGATTGCGCTTGAAGCACAAGAAATGATTAAAGATTATCGCGAACAAATAAGAGAAGAAGCATTTAGAGTACTAGAAGAGGCAGGACAATTAACCAACTCTGGAAAATATGAATTAGCGATTAGTGCTTATAGAAATGCCACGTTAATTCTTAGCGAGATTCAATATCCTATCGATTCAATTAATGAGATGATTAAAAAAGTTCAGAATAAAAAATTAGAGCAAGAACAGCTTAAACATATAGAAATGGAGGCAGCGTTCCAAAGAGAGCAAGAAGAAAAGTACCTTGAAGAGGAAATTGGCCAAAAAGTTCAGTTAGAACAAGAAAGAATGATGAAGAAGTTAAAAGCTATTGTATCACGTGAAAAACTACAAGTACGTTTTGAACAACGAAGAGAAGAAGCATTCAAGGTATTAGAAGAAGCAGAACAATTAATTAAGACTGGTAACTTTGATGAAGCAATTGAAACATACCGAAAAGCTTCATTAATTCTAAGTGAAATTCAATATCCCTTAGAGTCAATCAATGAGATGATCAGAAAAGTACAAATGAGAAAGTTCCAACAAGAACAGATTATTCAACAAGGAAGGGAAGCACAACTTCAGAGAGAAAGAGAAGAGGCCGATCTTAGAAGAATTATTGAAGAACGTCAGCGTCAAGAAGAGGAAATGAAAAGAGCAAGATATTTGGCTCTAAAGCAAAGAGAAGAATTAATTGCAAGAGTAGAAAGCCGTAGAGAAGTTGCATTTTCCCTATTGGAGAATGCTGATAAATTTTTAAAGCAATTTCCTCCTGATTTTGATAAATCAATTGAGTTATATTTAGAAGCTAGAAATATTCTTTTAGAAATAAATTGGGAGCCAGAAATTGCGAATTTAGACACTTTAATCAGAAATTTAAGAGAAGAAAAACAAAAATTTATTATTCAACAAAAGCAGGAAGAGGAGGTCCGAATTCGTGCTGCTGAAGAATATGAGAAATTTAAGCAGGAAATCCTAAGAAAAAAGTTAGAAGTTAAAAGAGTTCAAGAAGAACAACGGATAAAGCTTGAAGCATTTAAATTTGAACAAGAACAACGAGAAAAACTTCAACAAGAGGGTTTTAATCTTCTTGATGATGCAAAAAAATCAGTTTTAATGCATCAGTTTAATTTTGCTTACAAACAATTTGATCAGGCTGTTGAAAAATTTAAAAGTATTGGCTGGTTTGAACAGATAAAATATATTGAAAAGGAAATAGAAACTACTAAGAAATTAGAAGAAAATGCAATAAAAGCACAGGAAGAGGTTAAAAGAGCTCAAGAGGCACTCTTAAAACAAAAAGGATTAGAAGAACAGCGGCGAATAGAAGAAGAAACAATGAAAATACAATCAGTTAAGGAAATTACAGCAATTTCAGATGACATTATCAAATCATTAAGACAACAACGATTAGAACAAGAAAGTATTCAAGTTGTTACTAAAGAACAAATAAAATCAGATGCTGCAAGTTTTGCAAAAGAGTTAACAAAAATGATTAAAATTAAACAAAATTTAGTAGCAGAAATTGAAAAAGCTGAAGAGGACGAGAAACAAAAAGCAATAGAGAAAGAAAAACAAAAAACCAAGGAAGAACTAAAAGATCTACATAAAAGGATAAAAGATGCTGCCAAAAAATCAAAGAAAAAATAATTCTTTATTTCTAATTTATAACTGTTTAAATATTTTTTATTTCAATAAAGTATTTTTTAAGATTTCTGTTTATATAAATTATTCCAATTATCATTAGAGCCGAAATTGCTACTACAATTAATAATCTATAATCAAAAATTATTGATAATATAAAACTTCCTGAACCACTGCCAAATATCAATTTTACAACTAAGAAATAATCATGATTGTTTGGTACAAAAATTCCGCATCTTCTATAGAAATCGAATTGGTTAATGGTTGAAGCAGTTATTATAGGTTCTCCATAATAATTAGGATTGGTATCAAAAATATAAAGCTCTGCTTCTGCATCATTTAATAGAGCTAGATCAAAAAAATAATGCATTCCACCTTGTAAGTTAATTTTTCTACACCACACTTTTTTTTGATTAGAATTATCTCCCAAGGAAAAACAAACACTATTATTGTTTTCAAAACTTACATATAGGTCCAATGCATCTATAGCAGCATAACCTTGAATCATTCCCCATCCTTGATAATTATCTTTAATAGCTCTTGGATAGATGGTTTTTATGGAAGTTAAAGAAATAATACTTTTTACTTCAAGGGGTTTTAAGGAAGGGTCTTTTTCAAGCATTAATGATGCTAAGCCGCTAACCATAGGCGCTGCTACAGATGTCCCTGAAGCATATATATAAGTATCATTTCTCCCAAAATCATCCTTTGTAGCTCCATATATATCGACAGCAGGTGCGCATAAATCCGGTTTGATAATATTTTCACTAGAAGGACCTTTACTGCTTTTTGAATACATTATTCCATTGCTTTTCACACCACCGACACCAATAACCGATTTTGCATCAGCTGGAGAAGTAATTGTGTGAAAACCTGTTCCCTCTTCTCCATCATTCCCTACAGCAGCTACTACAACTATTCCTGCTTCCATCAAGGATTCTGTGATTGAATTTAAGAGTTTTATTGAATTACTATCTGTGGAAGCTTCTAACCCAAAACTCATACTCACTATTTTAATATTATATTTAATTTTATTCTCAAGAACCCAATCAATCCCATTTTCAACGGCTTGAATAGAAGATATTAATTCATCATCCTCTTCAGAGAATTCAAAAACTTTTATGGCCACCAAATTTGCCTCAGGGGCTACTCCAAGATATTGGGGTGAATTTCCTGCTGCAATTGATGAAACGTATGTTCCATGCGAATTAATATCCTCCGGACTTTTTTCTTTTTGATCAAAAGCATCGTAAAACGCAACAATTTTTTCATTCCAAGAGATGGTTCCATTATTTGTGAAAACATCATGATATGGATAAATTCCCGTGTCAAATATTGCAATAGTTGAATTTTTTCCGCTTAAATCATCATCGATAAAAGATTTATTTAAGCTAATTAAATCACTCACTTGAAATTGAGAAACAGCAGCTGTCTTAATGGGTGCTTGATTGGTTTGAAGATTCAAATTATAATTTGGATTTAATGAAAAAGTTATTTGATTTAAATGATTCATTAAAAAAAGATAGGGAGAATTAAGCCAGATTACTATTAACCAGAAGAAAATCCATTTTTTATTTAAAAATTGTTTGCACCCATTTGAATAGTAAAACATGAATTATATTTATCCATAAAAAATTGATTTATTTATTGAATAAGAATAAAAGTTAATAATTATATGAATCACTTAATTTTATTTTTAATCCAATAAGTTGTAGGTATTATGGAACCGATGGAAAAAAGGGAATTTTCCTTAGAAGAAAGAAAGATGTATGCTCGTCAGCAGCTCGTTGAAGGCTGGGATCAAGAGACTATAAAAAATAGTTGTGCTTTGATTATTGGAGTTGGTGCTCTCGGGTGCGAGATCGCTAAGGATTTAGCTTTAATGGGTATAGGGAAATTAATTTTAGTTGATATGGATAAAATTGAAACCTCAAATCTCTCAAGACAAATGTTATTTCATGCAGGAGATGAGGGTAGAACAAAAGTTGAGGTTGCCGCAGAGCGTTTAAAATTGATGGCTCCGTTTCTCGAAGTTGAGTATTATTTTGATAAATTACAAAATCTTCCAATGAAGGTGTATGAAGAATCGGATGTTATTGTTGCTGCATTAGATAATGTTAGGGCAAGAATGGATTTAAACAAGATTGCTTTAAGATTAAAAAAACCAATGGTTGAGGGTGGTACTGTAGGATTTGAGGGGCACGTTCAAAACATTATCCCAAAAGGCTCAAATATAAAATTCCATGAGAGAGAAAAAGTTATAGATGAAATAGTGCAAGAGAAATTATGGAATTTATCTGAAGAAGAATATACTGAATATTTTGCTGCTCAAGAAAGTATAGAAAAGCTTGAGGAGCGAATATCTCTATTAAAATCTCAATTTATCGAGCAGGTTGTTGAAAAAGTACGCCAGCAAGTTGGAAATGAGTTTGATGAAAAATATTCTGAAGATTATCTTGATCAAACAGCTTGTTATAGGTGTCTAGTTCCTATTCCACCACCTGATGATAAATTAATTGCAGCATGCACATTAAAAGGTATTCCGAGAAATAGAAATCATTGTGTTTTAAAAGCAGAGTTAAATTTTGAAAAGAAATATGGACGGATGCCAGATTTGGATAATGATGAGGATATATACAAATTAATGGAATTGGCTCAAGAGGAATTAGAATTATTACAAGAACGA
This sequence comes from Promethearchaeota archaeon, assembly GCA_019058015.1. Lineage (GTDB taxonomy): Archaea > Asgardarchaeota > Lokiarchaeia > Sigyniarchaeales > SOKP01 > 6H3-1. The sequence continues at coordinate 36,840 of JAHLWH010000192.1, forward strand.
GTTTTTAAAGAAAACGTCTCTGATGAGCAATTATCAACATTATCAGAAGAAGAAATGCAAAAGTGGAAGATTAATATTCGAGATACTTTCGGTCCAAATTATGTATTTGAAGATATGGAAAATATTTTAGGAAATAAAATCGCTGCGGTTCAGACTGTTAGTTCAATTATCGCAAGTATTCAATCCCAGGAGGCACTAAAATTAATATTTAGAGCAAAGGGAAGGGATATTGGTCCCCCCATGGATCCTCCTTATGTAAATTATAGCGGAATTTATGGAATATTCGAGCAGGTTCCGGTGTTTAAACGAGAAGATTGTATTGATTGTGGGGATATTGAAGGAGAGGAAAATGTTAGTATTGTAGTTCCATTTAATTCAAAGGTTAAAGACATTTTTAGTGCATTGGATGTTTCTGGTTATAAATTAGATTCCGAAAAGTGGATGATCACGAATTCAATGAATAAAGAGATTCTTTGGCATCCCTCAATTCCCACTTTTAAAGATCCTGAAGCTCTATTACAAAGCCTAAAAATAACGAGTAATGACGTTGTAACATTTACACCTTTAAGTAACGATATTGGTGAATTAGAAATAAAAAAATATAATGTAATCGTTTCCTATTTGTAAAACTTTCAATTATACTTTATTTTTTACTTGTGCTTTCCTAATATTCGCAATGAATTTTTCAATAAAGTAAGTTTTTATTTTAGCATTTTTACCTGCTTCCATATCAAACTCAGAATCCCCTATATAAATAGCTTGTTCGTTAGAAATATTAAAATGTTTTAGAATTTTGTAAAGACCCTCGGGATCGGGTTTCCATTCAACAACATCTTCTCTTCCAACTATATATTGAAATTTTCCTAAGAGATTCTGTTTAGACAAAATAGAAAAAATTGTTGAGCGAAAGTTTAAAGAAAAGATTGCTAATTTAATATCTGAATTCAATCCCAACTTTTCTAAATTCTCGATAAAAAAAACGATTTCTTCAAAGAAGGTATATTCTTTTATATTATCTCTTTCAAATTTTTCAATAGTTCGAATATAAGATTCAATTAATTCGGGATCTCCTCTCGCTACAACTTTTTGTAAACCTAAAGTAATTCTACTAAATGTTTGTTCTTCTCCAAAATCATCCATATATTTATCACTAAGTAATTTACGCAGAGCATCCCAATCAACATGTAATTTTACAAGAGTTCCATCAAAATCAAAAACTACTACTCGCAAATCTTTTGGAAAATCCAATAATTCACTTAGCAACATTAATTAATTTATTTTTATTTTTTATTCATTTATTATTATGGTGGATTAATTTTTGAAAGAAAAGAAAAGAAAAATGAAGTCTTTAAAGATATTTCTATAAAAGATTTCTAATCCATGGCGTATTTTTTTGTCCAGCTCTCTGCTTTTTTATCAAATTTCGATTTTTGTCTAAAATATTGTTCTCCCGCTTCATGATTTAAAGGATCGCCAGGATTAAAAAATGGTGGTTCCACATGCATCATTCCCTTCAATGCTTCGACAATATTTGTTAAAGTTTTAGAAGGAGTCCATCCTGAAGCTCCAGTAGAGGCATCAACCTTACCTACAAGATCGGGATTTATAAGATCAAGACAGATATTCAATTTTCCTGGCGGAATTGAAGAGTCGATATTAGGATGCCACATTAAAGTATGGGCATAAACATATGGAGGTGCAAAAGGATAATTCTCAGGCATTTTTATCTCAAACAAGAATCTACCCCCACTATATGGAGTTGCTGGTTTTCCAATTATAGTAAGCCTTAAATGATCTATTGATCTTCCCCAAGGTTCGATAATTACAAAATTAATTTCTTTAAATGCCTCAATTGCTTCTGCATAATCAGTTTCTTCTCTAATTTTTTACACCTTATAAGTTTAATTGTAGTCTCTATTTAAAATTATATTATAAAAATCATTATGTTAAGTATTTTTATTATAATTGAGTATAGTTAAAACTTTATTTAATTATACATCTTGATTTTTATTAATAAATCTTTTTAATAGATTTTTAGTTTAGTTAATTTCTTTAATATTTAATTTAATAGACCAATGAAATATTTTAAAGAATATATTTAATAAATAGCCTAGTATTATTACCAATTGGTTATTATGGGAAAAGAATTACCTAAGAAACATTTAAAGGAGAGAATTTTAAAATTTTTGAATAAGAGGAAGGTTTTAGTCTTATGCACATGCAATAATAATATTCCTCGCGCAACTCCGCTTGATTTTTACAATGATGGATTAGACATATATATGACACCTGTAGGTGGAGCGAAAGTAGAAAATCTAAAAGCGAACCCTATAGCTAGTATAGGAATATATACTCCGCTTTCCGAAGGTGAGGTTCAAGGATTGCAAATAACATCAGCTAAAATAAAATTTATTTTTCCGGATGATGAGGATTATGAACATGCGAGAAAGATAGTTAAAAGGAAAGCAAAAATGTTTTTGAAGATAGTCCCTGAAAAAATCGATTATTTAGATTATTCCTTAAGTAAAGAGGGATTTTCAAGGTTTCAAGTTTTAGAATTGAATAATAGTCAAAAAAAATGAGCTTTGAATTATTATCTATAAATATTTTTTAAGCTAAGTTTTATTAAAGACTTATAAACTGACAAAAATTAAATATTTTATAATTTTAAAAAAAGATTTGTGAAAAAAATGGTTACAAAAATAGTAGTCATTGGAATGGGATATGTTGGAATTCCAATGGCAGTACTTTTAGCGGACATTGAAGATTTTCAGGTTATAGGAATACAACGTCGCTCAGAAAGATCTGGTTGGAAAATTGATTGTCTTAATGCTGGAAAGAATCCATTCGAGGGTGAGGAGCCTGGGCTCGATGAATTGCTTGCCAGAGTGGTAAAGAATGGCAAATTTAGAGTTATTGATGATTATTCGGTTTGCAAGAATGCAGAGTATATTTTAATTGATGTTCAAACTCCCGTAGATGCAAAAAAGATACCTCGCTATGAAGCTTTAAGAGAAGTTTCAGAAAATATATCGAAATATTTATCCAAAGGGACTACTATAATAATTGAATCAACCGTGGCTCCTGGAACAACCAATAATTTAGTTAAACCAATTCTGGAAGAGGGGAGTGATTTAGAAAGGGGAAAAGATTTCTATCTGGTATTTTCATTTGAGAGACTTATGCCTGGAGCATTAATAGATTATATTGTAAATATGCCAAGGGTGATTGGTGGAGGTTGTGAAGAAGCAAATAAGCGAGCATTAACATTATATAGTCGTGTGATAAAATCTGAACTTCATATTACAGATACATTGACTGCGGAATTAACTAAAGTTATAGAAAATACATATAGAGATATAAATATTGCATTTTCAAACGAAATGGCATTATTATGTGAAGATTTTAATCGAAATATTTTTGAAATTATCAATCTTATCAATATGAGAAAAGATAGAATGATGCATATACCTGGTTCAGGCGTTGGAGGTCATTGTTTGACCAAAGATCCATGGTTATTAGTATATGGGCATGATAAATACACAGAAAAGAAGTATTGTACTAAAATGGTGCCACTCTCGAGAAAAGTTAATGAATTTATGCCAGTTCATACAAGTGAGTTGCTTGACGAGGCTTTTATAGAAGCAGGAATAGATGAAAACCCTTTTAAAATTGCAATTTTAGGGGTTGCATATAAAGGAGATTGTGATGATACCAGAAATACTCCAGTAGTATCGATTGTTGAAAAGGTTAAGCGTCTATTTTCATATAATAAAATCGAAATCATTGCTCATGATCCATATGTTAAACCGATGGACTATAATACTTCAGAATTGACCAGAGATCTTGATAAAGCAGTTATAGGTGCTGATGCAATAATTATCGCTACAGATCATAGTATGTATAAACATTTAGATTTAGCTGACATCAGAAAGAAAATGAGACATTCCGTAATTATTGATGGTCGCAATATTCTTACTAAAAAAGAATGTCAAGAACTTGGGTTCATCTATAGAAAAGTCGGAGAAGGACCAAATTAATCCTAACTTCTCTTTTTAGAAAAACTAAAAAATAAATATTAATTACACATATTAATTGATATTTGTTGGAAAAAATTTAAACAACCCCTGGTAGCTCAGTGGTAGTAGCGCACGGCTGTAGATTTTTATCGCGTATTGAGAAAAGAATCAATGAAAATACGTCAGCTAAAGCGAATAGATACCGTGTGGTCGCTGGTTCAAATCCGGCCCAGGGGACTTTCTACTTTTTTTTATTTTTAGAAAACTTAGAAAATTTAAAGCTTCTCAGTTGATTTCTCCCATTTTTTAAATTCTGAGTCAAGTGTTGCAATAAAATCATCTGTTTTATCTACATCGAACTCTATTATATCTTTATCGATTTTAAAATTAAATTCCTCAGCCCAATCAAAAATAAAGTCCCATAGATCGCTTTCTTTCATTTTAAGAACCTCAGCCATCCGAGATACCTCCAATCGCCGTGATACTCTAACTATTGTTGCCAATTTTGCGAGCCGCTGTTGTTGCAGCTGCTCTTGTTGTTCTTCTTCCATGATGGGTTGTAATTTTTCTGGAACTGCTTTTATTTCTTTTTTAGTCGGTCTAAATTTATATAAGCTTATCGTAACAACAATATATCCGCACCAGGTGATTTGTATTGGAAACACATAGCTAAACCTTAAAAAAATTATTGTGATTATTAATAATATACATCCAAGTATCCCAAATACAATAGAACTATTTACTTTTAACAATTGTGCAAATAAAATTGAGAGAAAAATGAAAAGGGGGCTACTCCATAAAACACTGTTGGTATAAAAATTATAAGAAAGATTAAATAAATTAATCCAATCTTGCGAAATATTCGTTTGTATTTTTCTTGAATAACCGAATGTATTGATGTATCCTTTAATTCCATCAATTTATATAAATATAAGTCAATTGTAACCAAATAAAAACCAACAAATAAAGGTAATAATACTATATCAGCAGAACCATGTAAAAAATCACCAATAATCAGGGGAATTCCAATACCAATACATCCAAGTGCCCCGGATACTATAGCTTTATTTACTTTTGTAAAGAAAGCAAATATAATTGAAAGAAAAATAAAAAAAAGACCTTGCCAGCCACCATAAACGAAAAGCATATATCCCCCTCCAGGTGGGATTGGTAAAAACGCGACTATTATAAAAAAAATAATAACGATTAAATGTTTTAATCAAATATTGCGAAACTTCTGTTTATTTTTCGCATTATCCATTAATTTTTTCACTGAATAATTTAAATTATTAATTAATTCTTTCTATTCAATTATAATATTTGATTATATCAAATTTAATTTATTCCAAATCTATATAAATATTTTTTAAATATTTATGTAGTGAACCATCTAGCGAATTAAGTGGAGTTGATTTTATTTTCTCTGTTATTAAAAATTAATATTTCCAAAGGGAGGAAGGACGCCCTAATATTTCTAACAATATTTATATTGATCTTGCCCAATTCTTAGAAGTTAATGGAATTCTTATTTAATTTTAAGGATTAAACTTTTTGTGAGTTAAATTTCTGCGTAAATTTTATTTTCTTTAATAATAATACTTTATAATAATTTGGATTTGCTAATCTAAAAAAAATAAATTAAGGAGCAAACTTGCTAAAAAACAATGATAAGATTGATATAAACGATTTAGAAATCAATCCTTTATTACAACAGCTTAGGGAAAATCCTATTGCAGGGAATGGAGAAAATCATTATTTCACAAGTTTTGATGGGACAAAAATTTTTTATCGAGTTTGGAAGCCGATCATTAAGATAAATAAGATTATTATTATAAGTCATGGGATGGGGGGACATGGAGAGTTTTTTGTGCTCTTGGCGGATAAAGTATTTAATGAAGGAATTATGGTTATCGCTCCAGATTACAGGAATCATGGTCATTCGGATGGAAAAAAAGGAGATTTAAAGAGATTTAAGTATATTTTACAAGATCTTCATGAATTCATAAATTATATTTCTGAGCAATATCCAGATACGCCACTTTATTTGTTGGGAGAAAGCATGGGTGGTGCAGTCAATATAAATTATGTAGCAGAATATCCTGAAAATTTAACTGGAATGATTTTATTTTCTCCGGCCGTGAAAATTAAATTTTCACTAAAGAGAAGAATATTATTGATACTTATTGCGCTACCTTTACTAATTTTAAGAATTTTTGCACCAAGTTCAAGGATAATTGGCGCAAAAGGAAGGGAGGAAAACGGAATTAGGAACCCCATTCATCAACAATATGATAAAACGGATTCATATCATTTAGAAAAGATATCAATTCGATATTTATTTCAACTTTTTAAATATATTAGAAAATCAACCTCAAAGGCTTCAAAAATAAATATTCCGAATGTTATTTTTCAGGGAACATTAGACATGGGAGTTTCTCCAGAAGCGGTATCTAAATTTTATGAAAAACTAAATTCAAATATGAAAGAATTATATTTAATTGAAGGAGGTTACCATTGTCTTTTTACAGATCCAAATTTTCGAGATAAATGGCATTTATTAATTGGATGGCTAAAAAAACATTAGCAAAGGATTATTTAATTATTTGTTATTTGATTATCTAAGATTAGAAGTTATAAAAAAAATTGATTTTCGAAATGAAAGATAAAAGAACTGCAGTTGTTGGAGCGGGATGGTTTGGTCGAGCGCATATAAGGAATTATAATCAAGTTTCCAAATTGGTTGCTGTTTGTGATGCAAATAAAGAGAATTTAGAGCTTGTAAAAGGACTATATGATAATATTAACGTTTATACTAATGTAGATGATATGATTAAAAGTGAAGATATAGATGCAGTTAGTGTAGTTACACCACCATCAAATATTCCAGCAATATCTAGGAAGTTTGCTGAGAAAGGTATAGATGTATTGATGGAGAAACCTATGGCATTAAAATTATCTGATTTAGAACAATTTAAAGAATTTACAAATTGCCGTATCATGCCCGGTTTTATTGAATTATATAACCCCGTTTTTGATAAACTATTAGAGAATCTTCCAGAGATTGGCGAGATCATTACTATTACCTCAAAAAGGATAGGTCTTTATCCAAAAAGAGATTGGAATATAGGAGTTATTTTGGATTTATCAATTCATGATATTTATTTGCAAGAGAGAATTCTAGGTGAAGTAAAAAATGCTATTGGAATGGTAAATCGGTTTGTTGATAACAAACATGAGGATGCAGCATTTATTTTATTAGATTTTGGAAAAGCAAAAGGTTCAATTGAATCTAATTGGTATACTCCAACAAAATTTCGAAGAATGTATGTTCATGGAGCTAAAGGAACTATTGAGATAAATTTTATATCTCAAACATTTAATTTTAGAAGAGGTTTGAATTTATTGGGAGACAACCCAGCGACTAAGGATGAGACATATTCTCCATTAAAACTGGAAGAACCATTAAAGAGAGAAATCTTAAATTTCCTATATGATAAGGATAAAGATATTAAAGTAACTCTAGATGATGGAATACGAACTCTAAAGACTGCATTGGAAGTTATTGAGAAAGCAAAGTAAAAATGGAAAGATTAATTACCAATAAAGTATTGCATTAAATTAAGTCTTGATAAACTTTTAGCAGAACTAGTGAATTAGAAATTGTCTGAAGATGAAAAAGAGGAACATGAATTAGAGAAAATTCGATTGAATAAATTAAAAATGATGATGGAAAAGAAAAAGATACACGAAATTCAAAATGTACAACAAAAACAAATTTATGATAAAATTGATGTGGTATTTCGTGCAATTCTCAGCCCCGATGCTTATAATCATTTAATTAATTTAAAAAATTCAGATCCAAAAGTTTACTGGGCGATCTTTAATACTTTAGTGACTCCAAGTGTAATTGAACAGATTGATTTATTATTAATGATAATCAATGAAAGAAATGCCTTATTAAGAAGAATGCCTCTTGAAACTATTGTATATTTAGAAAGAAAGTTTAAAGGGACAAAAATATCAATTAAAGTTAAAAGACGAGACGAGGAAGCTGTTGACCTATCGTCTTATTTAAAATAGATGGATTTTTAAAAAAAATACACTAATTATTGCTCTCTTCCTGAGATAATTGCAGTCACTTTATAGCTGTTATCATTTATCTTTTCTCCGTCAATTGAAAAAAATTGAAATGCAAATGGCCGATTAAAGATTTGTTCGACTATATATCCATAGGAGCTTATTGCAAAAATAAAAAGTCGTTTAAAGATACTCTCAACAGAAACATCAAGATGTAATTCCTTTAGGACCTCTTCTAATACCTCAATTTCTTTTTCGTTATATTTATAAGAAAATACAAGTTTGAAATCTACTGGCGTTGGAGCTTCAGGATCATCATATGAAAGGTCAGATTTTCGAAAAGGAAAAAGTGTAGATAAATAAAAATTAAAAAATTCACGATAATGATTTTTTAAGAGATGAGAGATTTTAAAGCCCTCAGCATATTTTGGCCAATGCTCTCTCATAGCTTCAAATAATCTGGGATAATTTTTTCTCTTTCGTTCGCTTTCTTTTTTTAAAAATAATAATAGCTTATTCTCTATTGGTTTAAACTCACAATCTTTTCCAACTCGTAATAAAAATTGCTTAAAGCGAACGGACATAGTTTTTTAATAAATTAAGTTAATTTTTAATATATTTTTAGACAGTAAGAACTTACTTTTTATGTTAACACCTATTAAGATCTATTAAATTTTATTTTTTTGATTTTATATTTAGGTATATTATGAAAATATTATGTTATGCCTTTTTTTATCTTCTTGTTATGAATTTTGAATATCTTTTTTGAAAGTAAATTTATTTAAATTTAAAATGGAAATTAAAGTAAATATTATTATGCAAATATAGTTAATTCATTCCTATTGAATGATATTACACTTTTTTAATCCTTGAGTAAAAATTATGAAAAGACATACAACTTCTCTCTTGTTTATTATAATTTTGTGTTTCAATGTTATAATTGTTGGAAATTCTTTAGTCTGTGCAAATGAGAATGAAACAATTGATGAGACAATAGCAAATGTAAGAGCAAAAAATATTTTTCTACAGACTAAATTATTCTTACATGAAATAGAAAACGGATTAAAGGGAGTTGGATATGATGATTATAGTGGGTTAATTGATATTGAAGCAGAAAATAATTCATATGCCCAAGAAAAAATCTTTACATTGGCTGCGTTTTATCATAGATATGTTATATCAGGAACTACGATGACTTATGCATGGGCAGAAAATGAGCTATTAACAACATTACAATCAAATTTTTGGAAGTATCACAAGATTTTGAGAGCGGAAAGTGAAAAAAATAAGAGTATATATTTTACAATTGATAGTATGATTGCTTTAGAATTTTTAACAAGTGCATATCGTGATTCTCAAAACAATATCATTAAAAACCAATTATTGGACCCTTTATTCATTCAGCGAGAATCTATGAAAGCAAATAATACGCCCGAATATCAAGGTCCATCTCAATCTGATCATTTAGCGTTCTGGACTGCAATTAAAGGAGAAGGCTATGAAACAGGACTTAATTCCTATTATAAATATACATCTGGAGGAGATCCAAATTTTCAATATTGTTTAGCAAATACCTCTTTATGGGCTATTGCAGGTATGCTAAATTATGGATTGTTGGGTAGAGGATCTTCAATCGATGTTGAGCAAGAAATTTTTGATGCATCTCTTAACGATGCTCAGAAAACGATGAAATATCTTGAAGATGTATTGTTTATTAATGGAAAAGGGTTTAAAGAATATAGTAATGCATCAACAGATAAAATAATCTTCAGAACACAAGCTTTATCATTATTATCTTATGTAAGACTATATCAAGCCACTGGAAATGTGGTTTATATTGATAAAGCAGAAAATGTTATCGTTAATATTATAAAACCCTATTTTATTGATTCTGAAAAGGGGGGAGCTGTTGTATGGTTTAACTCAACTTCAGGAATAGGTGCAAATATTAAAGAAGGATATGGGAATGCGCTCTATGCATATAGTTTAATGGAATTATTTAAGGCATCTGGACAAGAAAAATATTTAACTACAGCCACAGAAGTAATCAATTTTTTGGGTAATTATATGTATAAAAAGAGTTCTGATGAATTGAATGAGGGATATATAGAGTTTATTCAAAAAAATGGAACGATTTACGATCCCCCAGGATTTCTAAGTAATACAACTAGATTGTGGAAAACTAATGCGTTAATATTTTATATCAATGAAGATATCTATTTTATTTTTCAACCTTTATTTGTCAAAAATATGGTTTGGATAATAACCGGCATAATAGCTCTTATTGGAGTAATTGTAATTGTACTACTTATTAATAAATACAGAGTTAAAGGCAAGAAATTGTCGAAAACAATCAAAACTTCATAATAAAAATCAATTTATAATAAAACAAAACATATGATTATTTATGGAAAAAAAGGTCGGATTACTATATTCTGAAGATTTCATAACATATAATTTTGGCAAAACACACCCTCTAAAACCAATAAGATTAGAGTTAACTTATAAATTATTTAAGGAGCTTGGTCTTATGTCCCACCCTAAGATTGAGATAATTGCTCCAGAAATGGCTACCGAGCAAGATTTGATGATGCTGCATTCGGAAGAATATGTTAAAACTGTAAAAAAATTAAGTGAAGATCCAGCTAATCCAGCCGTGAATGGTTGGAAATACGGATTAGGCCCAGGAGATAACCCAATTTTTGAGGGAATGTATGAGGCTTCGGCTTTAATCGCTGGTGCAAGTATTAAAGCTGCTGAAATGATCATGAATCAATCTGAAAATTATAATATAATTTTCAATCCTGCTGGAGGTTTACATCATGCACATAAAGATCAAGCGTCAGGGTTTTGTATTTTTAATGACGTGGCTTTAGCTATCAAGAAAATGAAGTTATTAAAACCCGATATACGAATCACATATTTAGATATTGATGCACACCATGGAGATGGTGTACAATGGTTTTATTATAAAGATCCTAATGTTTTAACTATATCTTTTCATGAAAGTGGAAGGTATCTATTCCCCGGAACTGGCGATATAAATGAAATTGGAGATGGAGATGGGAAATACTTCTCTATTAATTTTCCGTTATTGCCTGGCTTTTACGATGATCTATATCTAAATCTTCTCAGAAACATTATTCCAGAAATCCTAAATATATATAAACCAGATGTCTTAGTTACACAACTTGGTGTAGATGCTTATAATTTGGACCCTCTTACTCAATTAGGTTTATCTCTTTCAGGCTATCGTGAAATTGCTAAAGAAATACATCAATATAGTAAAAAATATTGCAAAAATAAATGGCTCGCCGTTGGGGGTGGAGGCTATTTAGTAACAGTTGTTCCTCGGGCTTGGTCTATTTTTCTTGCAGAAATGCTTGACGTTGAGCTCAATAACGACCTTCCTAAAGAATGGAAAAAAGAATGTCATATAAATGCTTCAGATGAAATACCTCCAAAAACAATGTTCGATAAAAATGATAAATTAGTATTAGAACTTTTTTCCCATACTGAATTGAAAAAAAGAATGATGGATTATTATAACATGCTAATTAAAGTTAGTCGTGAAAAATATATTCCAAATTTAAAAAACGCCGTAAAAAAGTTGAATTTTTAGAACAAAAAAAAAATAAAATTTTTAATAATTACTTGAAAAAGAGTATATCTAAAAAAAAATTCCTTCAAATAAAAAAAATTAAAAAAAAAATCAGTAAAAAATTTACTTTAATTTAATTATCTTTAAGAATATATTAATAATAAATTAATGATTTTTTTCTAAAATTGGCATCAAATTTAAGTTTTTTTTACATTAATATGTACATTTTCGATTTTCCCGTTTTTCTCGGGACAAACGAAAACTTTATATACAATTAGGTTTCATATAGAACTTAAGAAGTTAAAAACTTTTTATTTAATATTCGGACACTGGAGAAATAAAACATGTATTCTTATACCTCAACCCTTAACCCTATTGTTAGAAACTACATCTCCCTCATTCTAGAATAGTTTTTAAATTATTTCTTCAAACCGAATATACTCCCTTTTCCTTATAACGCCGACATTTTTAAGTTTTTTTCCAAATTTAAATATTAATTTTGATATATTAAGAAATGTCAAAAATAACTCTTTTTTCTAGATTTATTTGAAGAGATTGTTTAAAAATTTCCCTTCATGTCCCTCAACAACAAATCTTTTATATAAAGTTATATCAAAGCTAAATGATCTTATACCTTCTATTCAAAGTCATAGTTTGGAAGAAGATGTATCGGGTTGTGTAGAATTGCTCGAATTTATTAACCCTTTTAACACTAAAGAGATGTTAAAAATAAAAATTAGTGCTGATTTGATATACAACCTTAATTTTGTTGGATTAATAACTAGATTTCCAGAAGATATTATTAAAGGAGATAAAAACTCGTGGTTATTTGTTGGAGACATTAAAATTAGTGGAAAAATTTACCCAAATGAAATCCACTACGTTTTAAGACGATTTAAAAGCAGTTTGTAAAAGATTGGATGTTAAGAATATAACACTAAGAACCTCACGTAGATATTTTAACCAATCAATTAAAACTGGTATTGACACCAATGAGATTGAAATTGCTGAGAGAATGATGGGACATGAGTTAAATGGAAGTTAATTAGCATACTAAACATTATACGACAACCCCGAAGAGTTTATAATGCGGTAAATAGATAATATTGAAGGGAAGACATTAATATTAGGAGAAAACGGGAATATAAAAATTTATTAATACGAATATTAATATAGCTAATTTTTACTTTTTTAAGAATAGAGAAATAAGATTATAATTATAGTTTTGGGTGGAAAAAATAACTATTACATTTAGTTTTGTTAACATTTTCTCATTTCTAAATACTTTACCTACGTTTATTTTAATTATAACTAATTTATTTATAATTAAATCTGGCATGAACCAATCAGATGAGGTGCGATTCTCCAAATTATTAATATTAGCGGGTAAAATTAATATTTGTTGTGAGATTATAAAATATTTAATCCCTAATATCTCTATGACTGATATAAATTTTAATTATGCAGTAGAATATCAATTTTTTCTAAGTTATCAGATTTTTCGATCATTATTATTTGGAATACCAGCCATTATAACTTATGGAATTTTTTTTATAATTTTTGGAAAGGAAAATCGAGAACATTTTAGAAATTACCTGATAATTGTAGGAATTTTATGGACTTTTAGCAACATATTAAGCACCATTTTCTGGAATGGTGAATTATTTACATTTTTATTTGTTGAAGGAATTAGCGTTAATATTATGGTTATACTATATATCATATATAATCTCGTCTGGGGCATACCATATTTAGTCTCAGTAATTTTTTTAATAATTCATGGCATAAAAAATAAGGATAGATTTCTTACTTATACTGGTATCTTCTTTTTATTTGAAGTTATTTTTAAATTGATGGTTTTACCTTTACTTATAGCTACAGCCTTAATCTTTTACGCTGCTGGTGTGATAATTTATGAGCCGGCATTGATTCATCCTCTTTTAAACATGATTGGTTTTATAGTTTTGCTATTCTTAATCCTGGCAATTGGAATTGTTATTGCGTTTCTTTTTAAAAAAGAAAAGGAAATTTAAATTTCAATTATTTAAGCCGTATTTTTTTTTTTCTATATTTTTATTTTATATCTCTCCTTTATGATAAATATGAGAATTAATAAACTTTTATTGAATGAGAAGATTACTTCTAACCAAATAAAGGTTGATGCGTTTTTTATCAAGAAACCAGAGAACTTATTATACTTACTAGGCTTTAAAATTGAAACCGATTCGCTTTTACTAATACCAAATGTGGATTTTGAAAATTTTAGCATACCAAAATTTTTTGTTACTGAATTAGATTATGAGATGGCTCATTCGAAGCTTAAGGATTTAGACATTTTAGAGAAGTTAGAGTTGGTAAAGATACCTAAGGGAAATCCGGATTTTATTAAAAAGGAAGTAGGCAAATTAAAGTTAAAAAGATTAGGATTTGAAGATGGGTTTGTAACATATAAAAACTATAATGATTTAATACAAAAATTTAAAGGTGTTAAGTTTAAAGGAATATCTGACATAATCCAAGAAGCGCGCATGAGCAAAGATGAAGATGAGATCATAAAAATAAAGGAAGCTGCCAGATTAGGAGATATTGGTCTTAAGGTTGCGATTGAATATATTAAAGATGGAATTACTGAATTGGATCTTGCCGCGGAGGCTGAATATCATATGAGAAAGAATGGTTCAAGTAAGGTAGCATTTGAAACAATAGTTGCTTCAGGTGAAAGATCTTGGCTTCCTCATGGAACATCGACTTCGCGAAAGATAAAAGATGGTGATATAATTACTATAGATATTGGAGCGGTATATGATGGATATTGCTCTGATATGACGAGAACCTTTATTCATGGAAAGGTCTTGGATGAGAAAGCGGAAATTATTAATTTTGTTAATAAGGCACAACAAGCTGTTTTAGATGTTATTAAGGCAGGTGAGAAATGTTCAGAAATGGACCGCATTGCATGTGATTCATTTAAGGAGGATGGAGTTGCGGAGTATTTTATTCATGGATTGGGGCACGGAGTAGGGATTGATATTCATGAAGATCCCTATTTAAACGCAACCTCAAAATTCGTTTTAAAGAAAAATATGGTTGTAACAGTCGAACCAGGAATTTATATACCTGGAAAAGGTGGCGCTCGTACAGAAGATTTAATAATTGTTAAAGAAGATGGTTTTGAGTGTTTATCTAAATCAGAAATTAAGCAATATTAATGAAAAAAATCTCAATATTATTTAAATAAAACTAAGATATTGAGTTTTTTTTTTTATTGAATAAAAGACTGTTGGGTTTTACTTTATTTAAAGTTGATTTTTATCTCTTGGACTTTTTATGGTTTAAGTATTTATACTAGACGAGTATTAATAGATTAAAGCCGATTAAGACAAAATAAATTCGAATAAAGAGATATCTTAAATAATCGATATTTTTGATAAGGATGGAAAAAAGCCCTATTGAAGGAATTATTTATTCGCAATTCCAAGAAACCGAAGGTCCAACAACACTGTTATGGGAACCTGATGATTTATCTGAAGATATAAAAAGATTAGTTAATAAAAAATCAATTTCTCTATTAAGAGGAGAAAGAGGATTTATTCCCAAATCGTTAATTATCATTCCATTCCCATCCTTTAACCTAAAAATTATTGTAAAATATTTACATGTTAAAGATAAAAGTTATACAGGAGGATTTCGAATCACTGCGATCAATTTACTTTTCAATGATATTGAGGATGTTATTTTTTACAAGTATCATAGAAATTTTGAATCAGTTTTTAAAAAAATTACTAAAAAAATCACTCAATTAGAAAAATCAAGAGCTGATATAAAATTGATTGCAGGAGAACTAAAGATTTTTAAAATTGATTTATTGAATTTAATAAAAGAACTGCGAGATGAGGAAATTTCCACTTTCCATGGAGAGGAATTTCCTGAAACTAAAGAAGATATATCTAAATTTAGAGGTTTTAAATTTAAGTTAATTATTTGCGGCGATCCAGAGGTTGGAAAGACCTCAGCTTTTTTGAGATTCAACGATAAAGCGTTTAAGAGAACTTATCTTCCAACAATTGGGGTAAATATAAGCGAGAAAAAAGTTCAATTAAAAAAATTTAACATGGAAATTGCTTTTATGATTTGGGATATTGCTGGGCAACAAAAATTCCAATCTATGAGAAAACATTTCTATACTGGAGCTGAAGGTGTATTTTTAATGTTTGATTTAACAAGTCACGAATCTTTTCTGAATATATCTAATTGGCATAAAGATATTAAATTAAAATTAAAGGATGATTTTGTAGGTTTTTTATTAGGAAACAAAAGAGATTTACGTGTTGAGAGAAGAGTAGGTATAGATGAGATACATAAACTCGCAAAAGATTTGAATTTGGATTATATAGAGACATCTGCTTTAACGGGGTTAAATATTGATAAAACCTTTTATGATATGAGTAAGGCTATAGTCTCGCTTAATGAATTAAAATCTTAAAATGAGATATAAAACGGAAAAGATTATGACACATCAACCAATTTTGTTATTCTACTGATTGTTGTATCTAAAAATGTACTATCTTCTATTTTTAATTCAATCGCATTTTGAGGACAAATTAGAACACATCTTCCACATCCTCTGCATTCATTACTAATAGTGGCATGTTTATTAATCAATTTGATTGCATTAACAAAACATATATTTTTAGTGCATGTTCCGCAACCTATACATTTCTCAGTTACCTTAATGGAGGCACCAGGCATCCTTGTAAATTTTTCTCCAATTTCTGATGTGACATAAGGTAATATCCTATAAAGACAACAGCATGGGCAACAATTACAGATACTTAAAAGCTTATTTCCTGGGTTAACATTAAGCCAAGACGAATCCAACTTATTTCTGCCTATTAAATGAACAAGACCGGCTTCTCGACAGCGTCTCACATGTTCTAATGCTTCCTCTTTTGTAACACGACGTCCTAATTGTGGATTGATGCCCATTACAGCTTCTCCAAGAAAGAGACAACCAAGATTAATAGGATAATCTTTACATTTCATCGAATCTCGACATATACAAAAATTCATAATCCAATGATAATTGGCTGTCTCAATGAAATATTCGACTATTTTAGATGGTAATATTATTTCATCTTGAGGTTTCAAGCTTTCATTAATTTGTATTACTTTATCCTTGGGCAAAAAGATTATATCATCACCCTCAAAGAGCATCTTCTCGATTAATTTTCCTATGATTGGAAACCTTGTCATCTTAGCAATAATAATTATATGAGGAAATGTCTTTTTTAGAATTTTTACAAACCATAACGGGCGTGCCATATAATATCATTATTGTTATGAAATAGAAATTAGAGATTTATTTTTTTAGCCGTATTATATAAGTAGCTATAATAATATGTTGCAGCCGGTCCAAAAGCAAGGTGGTCAGTTACTATTCCAAAATATGAAATTTTTTCAAAGAATTGCTGAGAAAAGATTAAGAATGCGTTTTTTCCACCGTCAATAACAATGCCATTTCCAAATATTTGATCTCTTGCTCTAACTTCTGCAATTTCAGTGTATTTTGTTAAAATCTCTTTATAAGCACCATCTTTAATTGATTTTTCTTCAACTAATAGTTTGATTTCAATAACTCCCCTTGCGCGAGCTTTCTTTATTGCTTCATAACAATCTACTAAAAATTCCAGGTCTGGAGTAGCAAAAGATATCGATTTTTTTGCTATCTTAAATAGACTTAAAACAGTATTTAAACAAGTTTCCTTACCTCTATGTATATAAAGTGCTATTTTGATTGGACTTTTTTGGCTTTGATATATTGGATTTAACTCTCTAATAACAAGATTAGAATCTTCTTCATATTCTTTTAACATTTCCTGTTTGGCAATTAATAAGGCTTCATCAGGTGATTTTGCATGATATTTTGAGGGCCTAGATTCTTCTTCTTTTATAATAAAAGATTTTTCTTTTTCCAAAATACTTAAAATATTATAAATTCGGGAATATGGAACGCCAGATACATCAGAAAGATTGCGTGCATCCATAGCTCCCTCTGAAACAAGTGCTAAATAGATGGAAATTTCATAATCCGTCAAACCAATTCTCTTTAGACTTTCTTTGACATTTTCTGGAATTCCTCTTACTTCTTGCTCCATTTTCTAAAGCCTTTTTATTAAAGATAATGCTAAATTTTTCTTAAGATTAATTCAAAAATAAATTAATTAAATATTAATAGTTTTTCTGTACTATTAAAGGTTCATCACTTTATTATTTAAGAATAATTGTAATAACTCAGTATTGTTGATAGATTTAATATTGAGTTATATTATATAATTATAACGAGAGAGCGATTTATTGCCTTAATCATAAAGGAATTAGATTTAAAAGGTCATAAAATAAATTTCTTTTAGAGAAATTATAAGATGTAATGAGTTATGGTTGATGAATTAGATATTTTAACAAAAAAATTAGAGGATAGAAATATTAAAATTGAAACGGTTTTTCAAAAATTAGATAATTTCAAGATTGCAACGCCTTCTTGGGGTTATTCAGAAGGAGGAACCAGATTTCATATATTTCGGGATAAATTTGCAGCAAGAGATTTAATGGAGAGGTTAGATGATGCAGCGCAGGTGAATAAATTTACAGGGATTGCACCAGAGGTTGCAATTCATATACCATGGGATAAAGTTGATACATTCAATGAGATTGCCGACTATACTCAAAATTTAGGATTAAAAATAACTGCAATAAATCCAAACTTATTTCAAGAAGAAGAATATAAATTGGGAAGTATAACTAATTCTAAACCAGAGATTAGAAAGAAGGCAATTGGTCATATCATGGAATGTATTGATATTGGTCGAATTTTAAGGGCGTCTTATCTAAGTCTTTGGTTCGCCGATGGAACAAATTTTCCCGGTCAGGGAGATTTCATAAAAAGAAAAAAATGGATGTTACACTCACTTCGAGAGATTTATTCAGCAATGCCTGATTTTATGAGCATGTTATTAGAATATAAATTTTTTGAGCCTGCATTTTATCACACGGATTTACCAGATTGGGGGCAATCCTATATATTTTGTAAGAATCTGGGAGAAAAAGCAAAGGTTTTAGTGGATTTGGGGCACCATCCTCAAGGAACAAATATTGAATTCATTGTTGCAAATCTAATAGATGAAGATATATTAGGAGGATTTCACTTAAATTGTAGAAAATATGGTGATGACGATTTAACAACAGGTTCATTGAATATATATGAATTATTTCTAATTTTTCATGAATTAATTAAAGGGAATGCTGATGATTACAGAAAGACTGCATTTATGTTGGATCAAAGTCATAATATTAAACCAAAAATCGAAGCAATGATTCAATCAGTAATTTCTACACAAGAAATTTATACTAAAGCTCTTACAATTGATAATGAATGTTTAGAAGAAGCCCAGGAAAATCAAGATATTATCAGAGCAGAATCATGTTTAAAAGAAGCATTTTTTACAGATGTCAGTTCAATATTGCTTAAATTTAGAGAGGATAAAAACATACCTAGAAATCCACTTAAAATGTTCATAAATTCTGGATATAAAGCTCAAATATCAAAAAAACGAAATAGATAAAAAAAGAGAATAAAATTTATTGTTGAATTAATAAAAAAATATATTCTACCTATTTAATTTCACAATTTTTTCTTATTTGATATATATTATTTTTAAAATTTTATTTTTTTATTTATGAAACTGAAAATTTTTATATAGAATGTTAATTTTATTTCCCATAGTATAAGAAGGTTTATCAAAAAATAACATATAAAAATGGAAGTTGTTAAAAAAATGGACCCAATTGATATAAAAATTTTAGAAGAATTAAAAGATAATTCTAGAATGTCATTTAATGAAATTGCGGAAAGTGTTGGTAGAACTGAGGCAACTGTTCGAAGAAGAGTTAATCACTTGAAAGAGGCTGGAGTAATAAAAAGGTTTACAATTGTATATGAAGCAGATAGTAAACCCAAAATAAAGGCAACTGTAAAAATTGAGCCAGATTTTAAGAGGATAAAAGAGATTTGTGCAGCACTCTCAAAAATTGAAGAAGTTACTGATATCTGGCGCCTAAGTGGAGATTGTGGTATCTTTTTAAAAGTTGAAATTGATTCCATAGAGAAATTTAATCCATTAATCGAAACAAAAATCTCACAAATTGATGGAATATCTATTAAAGAAACATGTTTTATCACACAAGAGATTAAAAGCAAATTTCTTTAAGATTACTCAATATCCAACTCAATTTTTATGTCTTCTTCTTTTATTTTAATTACAGCTTGTTTTATAAAAGATAAAAATAATAAAATATTTTCTATTTTAACAGTTAAAAATCATCTATAAATTAAAATGAGCTATAAATTCACAAAAGAGGAATTATCAAAATTACTTTTTGATTATAATTCCCTTAAAGATGTGCTCCCTACATATAAACCTTCAAAAGTATATATTTGGGATGAAACATTACGTGATGGTGAGCAATCTCCCGCAGTCTTCCTTACATTGGATGAAAAAATCCATCTTTCAAAACTTCTTGATGAAGCTGGAGTAAAATTAATAGCTGTTGGTTTTCCAGCTGTCTCTAAATCGCAAAAAGATATTGTTAGGGCACTAATGAAAGAAAAACATGATAATGCATCAATACTAGCTATTGCAAGACCGAAGAAAGAAGATATTGATGCTTGTATCGATAGTGATGCAAAAGAAATTGTAATTTTTATGCCAATTTCCGATTTTTTTATGAAACTTCTAAAATTGGATGAAGAGAAAGAATTGTCAATAATCGAAGAAGCGATTATTTGTGCTAAAGATCACGGTTTAAAGGTAAATTGGGTGTCTGAAGATTGTACAAGAGCAAAATTAGATCATATTTTTAATGTGTTCAACACAGCAATAGATACTGGTGCGGATCGCATTATAATAGGCGACACTGTTGGCGTATTAACTCCATATTCAACAAAATTCCTTGTCAACCAAATTATGGAAAATGTAATAAGAAAAAATAAAAATAAAGCAGATATTGGAATACACTGTCATGATGACTTTGGATTAGCCACATGTAATACCATCGTAGGCGTATTTGAGGGTTGTGTCTATCCTCATACATGTGTAAACGGTTATGGTGAAAGAGCAGGAAATGCAGCTCTTGAAGAGGTTGTTTTAATATTGGAAAGGAATGGAATTGATACTGGTATAAAAATGGACAAATTAATGGAGTTAAGTGAAATAACGGAGAAATATTTTAACCAACCTCTCGCTTTAAATAAAGCAATTGTTGGACGTTATGCCTTTAGTCATGAAAGCGGACTTCACATCGCAGGAATATTAGCACATCCTTTAAGTTATGAACCGATAAATCCAAAGATAATTGGAAGACGACGAAAATTTTATCTTGGAAAGGGAAGTGGGTCTCATTCAATTATCAATGCAATTAAAGAGAAGATAAAAGTTCTTGATTTAGATATTCCTGATGAGATTATTAAAAAGATTGTAGCTGCAGTAAAAGCAGCCCATGAAGAATCAAGTAAGGAAGATGTGCAAAAAAGTTTTCAAATAATAAAGAAAGAGTTAGATAATATATCCAAGGGAGTCTCTGATAAAGATTTTTTTAAAATTGTTAACAAATATGCCCAGCCATATGTACCTGATGAATTTAAGCCAAAAAAAAAAAATTAAAGAATAGAAATTATTATTACTTTTCTCGTTAAAAGATGGTTTTAATAAATAATTATCATAAGAATTTTGATAAATAGTTAGAAATTTATTTGTAATTTTTTATTAAATATTTAGTATTCATTATTTTTATGAGAGATTTCAATGTTTAAACATGAAGATATAATTGCTGGAAAACTAATCGGTAAAACAACAACACATACGGTTAATCTTTTAATTGTGGATAAAAATCTAGGGCGAAACGATCATTTAGTGATTTATACTGATTCTGATAGTAAGGAAGAGAAAGATTATTATTTATTTAAGATAAGTGATATCTGGAATGATAAACAAGGATTAATGGCAACAATAAAAGTTCTTGGTCATATGCCGAAAAGACCATTTAAGATCGGAAGTGAAGTTTATCTTGCTAAAAAGGAGCAAATTATAGAAACTTTAGGGATTGATAATCCCGAAGAAGAATCATTACATTTTGGAACTCTACTTGGTTATTCTAAATATGATGTGCGTTTATTAGTAAAAAATTTTGGTAGAATTTTTATTACGGGGAAATCTGGCTCGGGGAAATCGTATACAATGGGAGTGTTAATTGAGGAATTCCTCAAAAAAGGAATTCCTATAGTCATTTTTGATCGACATGGTGAATATTCTAGTTTAAAAATTTCTAGAGAAATTTCAGAATCTGATGAAGAAATTCCTAATGAACAGCCAGAACTTGAATATTGGGATATAAGTAAATCTTCAGAACCAATTGAAGAATTACCAAGTGTTCCTTCAGATTCCGAAGCGGAAATTCCAATTGAGGAATTAGAAAAGGAAAAAATATCTCCTAGTGAATTTGTTGAAAAAATAATAGAATTTGCTGATTTGAATATGAATGAGGGAGCGGATGTGGACATAAAATACATTTTTTCTTTAGAGGCAACTGATTTAGTAGCTTCAAATTTATGTACAATTATAAATTTTAGAGGTTTACCATTGGAACTTCAAGAGGTTATTGCCAATGATATTCTTATGAAATTATATAATGCGAGCACCTCAAAACAAATTCAACCATTTTATCTTTTTATAGATGAGGCTCATCTTTTTGCAGGTAAAAAGAAAACAGACACATCTGAAACTGTAAAACTATTTTCTCAAGAAGGAAGAAAATTTGGTGCAAATCTCGTTATTTCTACTCAAAAACCCCAACTATTAGATGTTACGATAAGAGGTCAGGCAGGGACATGGATAATACATCAATTAACTGATATAAGAGATGTTGATATAACTATTTCAAGTGCTGAAGATTTAGGTCCAGAATATAAAGAAGAAATTCAAAGATTAGACCCAAGTGAATGTATAATTTGTGGTGATGCCGTTAAGATCGCACCTTTATTTCTAAAAATTAGAAAACGAAAAACAGAACATGGAGGCATAGGATTTAATCCTCTCGATTTTCTTTCTAAAGAAACTATTGAAGATTTAAAGAAGAAGAGACTTAAAATATTAGAAGCCAAATCAGAAGGTGAATTGGTAGAAGCGGAATCTCTCTTTCAAAAATATTTTGCTGGAAAAGATATACAAAAATCGGCTAAAGAAATAGCACTTTTAACAAAAAAAATAGACGAATTAGATTCTGAAGTAAAAATATGGAAAGATAAATATAAAAAACAAAAAGAAAAGGCAAATAAGGCTACAAAATTAGCAGAAAAAGCTTTAACTGAAGCAAAGAGAAAATTATAAAAATTAAAATGCTCGATAAATCTTATTTTTTCTTAAGTAATTTTTTTAACTCATATATTTTATTGGTAGCATTTTCTAAATCATACTTTAATTTTTTCATTTGCTTATTGTAATCATTTTGTTTAATTTTTCCGTCTCTTTTCTTTTTCTTCAAGAATTTAATTAAATTATTAACTGTTTTTACTTTACTCTCTAATCCTTCTAATTCCGCAGTTAATTCTTCCTTAGACCGTTTCTTTTTTATAGAAGGCATTCCTTTCGGTCTTGGAGGTAACGGCTTTTCAGTTGATGGTTTTTCAGGTAATTCAGTTAATTCTAAAAGTTCATTGTCCTCTTCAACGGCTTCCGCTTCAACTTCCTTTTTTAATTTCTCAAAATCTATTCCAAGATCTGGGGGTTTTTCCAACTGTGGTGGTTGTTGAATTTTTTCTTGCATTTCTTTGATTGCCTGTAATTCAATAATTTCATCTTCTGATCCTATTACTGAATCTATTAATTTATTTACAACATCACTTAAAGCATTTAATTCATCTAATACTGAATATAGAGTTTGTATAAGGTCACTTTTTGAGGAGATTTTAATTTCTGATTTTACAGTAATTGGTGAATACGGTTGAGAACCAACTTTTTCTTCAGCATCAGAAAACGCAGGATGTAAGCTTGAACCATATGCCAGTCCAGGTTTTTTGGTTGGAATTGTAGAAATTCCTTTTTCCTTTAATTTCAATCGATGTTCAGAAATCAACCAATTAAATAAATTTAAAGCGAGTTTTTGATGTTGTTCATTTTCAATTCCACAGCCAATTTCATCTCTAAAGATTTCATAACTACCAATTGCGCATACTAACCCATTATCAGCTTCTGATATAGCTATCAAAGGAACTGAGAAGGGATCCGCATCTGGATCACTCATAGCAATTGGAATAGAACCCCCAATTGTTGTAAGAGAACAACCTGCACGATAGCAAATTTCATTAATTCCTTCATTGATTGGATGAGGTGGTGTAAATGTAGAAGCCTTTGGTAAATTTTCCATACCATAATTATTAGGTGAAAGCACTTGATCATTTTCAAATGTAATTCCAAACCGTTCAGCAAGAGCGGAAAGGTTAGTTTGACGACCCTTATCACCTCCAGCATGATTTAATAATAATAATCCACCACCATCTTCTCTCACCCAATTCTCAATTTCATTTAATTCCTGAGGTGCAATTTTTACAAAATCAGGACAAGCAAACACCAAAATATCATAAGGTTTTAGAGATTCATGAGTAATTGGAAATTCTGAAAATTGATATGATTCAAAACCTTGAGAATCCAAGAGTTGTTTTATTGTTTTGTAATTAATATCAATTCTTCCTCGCGGCTTGTGTGATTCATTCCATGCGATATAATAAGTAATTGTTAAAAGTCACCTTTTTTCTTTAAAAATAAAAATTATATAAATAATCAATAAATCTTCTTGCTTTAATCTTTATTTTTATTTAATTTAAAATTTTATTTCATTTCGGGCGTTTACTTATTTGTCATTGTTTAAAACTAGTTGGCATTTATCGCCAATCATCAAATTATCTTTAGAAAGATTATCAATTTTAACATAACTCCCGATAATTGAATTCTCTGTAATTATTTTTGAGAGATAGGCGCCATCTTCGATTATGCAATTTTTTAAGATACATTTCTTTAATTTACAATTTTTACCAATCGAGACATATGGTCCAATAATAGAATGAGTAATTTCAGTGTTTTCTTCAATATTTACTGGCGAATTAATTACGCTATATTTGAAATTTCCATATTGTGTTGGAGATTTTTCATTTATTTGAACCATATGCTCTAATATATAGCGGTTGCCTTTCAAAAGTTCGGTAGTTCTCCCAAAATCTAAAATACCTTTTTTCAATTCGACTGCAGCAATTTTGTAATTTTGATCTATTAAATCTTGAAGTGCTGGAGTCATATAAATTTCACCAGAAGTTTCAGATTTGTTGTCCAAATAATTTTTTATGTTGTTAAATAAAGCTTTGGTTGTTTTTCTACTAAATGCATAGATTCCTGCGATTGCCAGATCAGAGATAAATTCCTTAGGCTTCTCAACCAAATTCTTGATTATCATATTATCATCAACAGACACAATTCCATAAGAACTAGCTTCTTCCTTTGGAACTCTCATAACAGTTATTATTCCATCCACATCTGATTCATAATATCGATATAAAATAAATGAATACTCATCAAGTGGAATCATATCACCTAAGAAAATCAAACATCCATCCTTTTTTTCATTTATACTTTTCTTATTCAAATCATCTTCTTGAAAATTGAACTGTTTCTTGGCAAGATAAATTGCTTCACCGAGCCCCCAATAATATGGAACATCTCCATCAAAACCTCTGGGAGTTTGTTCAATAAATGTTAAATTAAAATCCTTTGAGTAATTTTTATTTATGTAATCAATTATTTGATCTTTCTTATAACCAACGATCAATATTAATTCGGTATCTTCATCGAATGTGTTTTTTAATTTATCTAGAATATGATCTAAGACAGTTTTTCCTGCGACTTTGATAAAAGCCTTAGGTTTTTTGAACGTAAAAGGTCTTAAACGCGTTCCCGTGCCGGCTATTGGTCCAATAATTTTCATATTAAAGATACAATTCTTTCTGTGCTATTTTAATAAAAAAATCTTTAAAATTTAAAACTATTTTTATTCAATAAAACTCTGATTTATCCGAATCAAAAATGCGTTGAAGAGTCCCAAATAAAATGTCTAAACCATCTTCTCTTAACGTTGTGATTGGAATTAATTCAGATGTAGAGCCTAGTTGAGAAAATACTTCGGATATTAAAAGAGATAATTCACGTATTAAACCTTTTTCTCTTTCATTGGCAGCCTCACTTAATTTTTGAAAGTCTGTGCTCCACTCAAGAACCATATCAATTAAATCATCATCTAATAAATCGATTTTAGAAAGAGCGTTAATTTGTGGGATATTTAGAAATCGATATTGAACTGAAGCAGCTAATAACAGGGTAGATATAAACCCATTCGGTCGTTTTACCATATGTGAATCAAATAAAAAAGTTGTTGATCTCTGAACATCACCGAAACCTAAGGAACTTGCGATAATTGGACCCACTTCCCTGAAAGCAAATAATTCTAACTGACCTGCAGTGTCAATTAAAACCCAATCAGGTTGATATTGATTTATCTCATATTTGAGATCTTCTAAATAATTTATCATTAAATCCGAGGCTAATATCATTCCTCCATTTGGACCTAAATTATATTTTCTCATAACTTCATCTAATGTGATATAATCCCTTATATCAATCTCTGGATTAAACTTTAAATCTAACGCTCCCGGATCAAGATTAATTGCAATTACAGTTATTTCTGAATCTCTCATCGAGATGTAGTCTTTTAACTGAGCAACCAATGTGGATTTTCCGCTTCCCGCTGGTCCGATTACATAATTAAATAACATTAGGCTTGAAAATTGTGATTTGCTCTGTAATAAATAAAATAATCTTTTAAAGATTATAAAATCAATTGATACGATTTGGATTTTATTTTTTACTCAATGAAAATCTATTCTATATTTAATAAATTCATTAAAAGAATGGTATTATTGGGTCGTTCTAATGCAATTAAAGAGAGTAGAGTCGAAAAATATTAGAATTATTTATGGAAAAAAATCAAAATCAAAAGAAAATTCTAAAAAAAAGCATTTATATTAGTAAAAAAACCTATTATACTTATTAGGTATAAGAATGGTTTCTACAAATTTGAGAAATAAACAAACCATATTAAATGACCAAATAGGTTTGAAAATATGCGAAAAGTGTGGGAGCATATTAGTTAATCGTATATTAATATTAAAAAACGGGAGAAAACAGAGAATATTGCAGTGTATTGTCTGTAAATATTGGTATCCCGCTTAAACTATTATATTTTAATTTTAAAATTTTATTTTATATTTTTTTTATATCTTTGAATGGATGATAAAAATTAATCTTGAATCCACTGCAGTGATAAAGGATAAATAAATGGGGATGATGGGATTTATTCAAAATAGCGAAGCGCCTATTTTTTTGAACCCATGATCACCAACTCTGGAGGCTGGCGCCGTACCGGGCTAGGCCACATCCCCTTAATTTGATAATAATAAATTATCTAAATCTAAAAAATTTTACTAAGTAAACATTTTTTTCAATGAAACATTATCTTTAATTGTTTTTAAAAAAGTGATTAGGTTTAATGAGCAACAAGGAAGATGAAATAATCTTTTTAGGATCGGGAGGTGGCCGTATTCATATTAGAACGCAATATCGAGCAACTGGGGGTATTTTATTTAAATTCAATGGAATCCAAGCACACATAGATCCTGGTCCCGGAGCAATTGTAAGAATAAATCAATATAATGAAGATCCATTAAAGACCGAATTATTTTTTGTGACTCATTTTCATGTTGATCACTTTAATGATATTCAAGTTATGATCGAGGCTTCACGTGATAGATTTTATGATAATGAGAGAAAACTCGTAAAAAAAGGCATATTATTTTCGACACAAAATGTTATTAATTATATTAGTCAATATCACCAAAATATGTTAAAAAAAATTATTCCATTCAAGGCGGGAGATACATTTAATTATAATGGAATAGATATTATAGGAACAAAAGTAGTTCATACTAAAATACAAGGTTTTGGTATAAGATTTAAATTAAAAA
>JAHLWH010000193.1 GCA_019058015.1 Promethearchaeota archaeon
GGATTTTTTTCTCTCTATCGGTAAGGTATCAGCCCAAAATAGAAGCCCAGCAAAAAATGAAATCAAAATCGTCAGTATTGCGTTAATTTGGGTTAAGTGAATGCCAACAAATTTACTGAACCAAAAATTCCAATATATGATTGAATTAAAAACAAGCATAAATATTTGGGAACCCATCACAATAAACAGTAAAAATGAAGGCAATTTCATGTTTTGAATTAATACAGAACTCAAATAAGCAATAACAGTTAGCACAATTGTGCCAAAGAAGACTCCAATCACTAGAAATATGGCAATCTCATCAACTATATATGAAAACCATTGTGAAATAATCCAGAGTCCAAGAAAATTTAATCCAACTATGTCAAGACATAAAATTTGGGTGATTTTTTTTATTTCCATTCTAAATTAAAAAAGTAGCTTCCTCATTAAAAAATATTTATAAAAATGTAAAGGAAGGGTTAAATTCTGACTTAGTCTATGAATTTAAACAATTAATCAAAAAAGGCGATTAATTACATTTTTATAACCTATATCTTCTTCAATATCATTCATACCATCCTCCGAATTAAGCGCTTTAAGTAACAATGGAGAAATCGGGCCTTTCCCAAGGAATAAAATTTTTATTTTATTTCCTAAAGTGGGGTCAATCATTGCTCCAAACTTTAAATCAGCATCACTTGACACCTCATTTGAAACAGTGGATACTACGTTATCTATTTTTGATAAGGAAATATCATGATCTCCAGATATTGAAACTATACACTGATCTATTTTTTTTGTATCGGGTTCCAGAAGGGGATTATTAATAGCCAATTTTGTTTTATTTATAAGATCATTTTTATCTCCAACTGAATCAGCAATTCCAATAATTCCTGATGGATATTTCCCTGTTTTTCTAAGAACATTTTTCACATCAGCATAATCTAAATTGACCATTCCACAATTATTTATAAGACCAACCAAAGATCTGCAACTTCTGACAAGAACTTCATCCATAATCTTAAAACCAGTCATCATTGAAATGTTTTGGTCTAACTTAAATAGACGGTCGTTTGGAATGGGAATTAACGAATCTGAATATTGTGCTAATTCTTTTAATGCAATATTCGCACGCAAGCTCCTTTTTTCTCCCTCCATTCCAAACGGTAATGTGCAGAAAGTAACAACGATAGCACCTGCTTTTTTTGCCTCTCTTGCAATAATAGGAGTGGCACCAGTTCCTGTCCCTCCTCCTAAGCCGCACGTTAAAAATACTACATCTGCATCCATGAATTCTCTAATTCTTTTAACATCACATTCAGCAGATTCCTTTCCTATTTCAGGATTATTTCCTGACCCCAACCCTTTGGAAATTTCTTTTCCAATTAATAATTTTGAACTCGCATGCGAATAATACAAATCTTGAGCGTCTGTATTTATGTTTAATGTCTCAGCTCCAATAATACCTCCCTCTTGCAATCGCGATACTGTGTTATTGCCAGCTCCTCCCACTCCTACTACCAATGTCTTAATATTCAAAACATTTAATAAATCCGCTAAAAATTCATCGGAATCTCCCCTTTTCGGAATATTAATACCTTCTTTGGATGGAAAAGCATTTTTAATACTCGCATTCAAAAAAGCTTTCAACCTTCTATCTTGATAGGAATCAAAATTAAAGGAATCAACCTTTCTTATAATAGGCTCTTGAAATTCCATATAAATCATGAAATTATGTTATATTATCTAGATATACATTTAGAAGTAGATCTAAATATTAAAGTGTAATATCGACATAATATGGAATTTTCATTTACATATCTATTCAAGATAAAAAGTATTAAACCACTCTTCTTTGTTTAAATTAACTATTTTAATATAAATGCTTATCATCGATGAAAAAAGAATACGTCCTATTGGGGATAATAATAGGATTTTGGAGTTTCTCATTTATAATAGTCGATAATCTATTGATGTTTATAACCCCAATTACAATTGCTTTCTATCGGTTCATAATTGCATCCTTTGCTCTCTTGCTGATAACACTTTTTGAAAAAATATGGAAAAAAAAGAATAATTTTATGAAAAATGATCAGGAGATTTATAAGAATAATGAAGAGATAATAAAAAATCCAAATTCAAAAAAAAAAGATTATATCTTAA
Organism: Promethearchaeota archaeon; assembly: GCA_019058015.1. Lineage (GTDB taxonomy): Archaea > Asgardarchaeota > Lokiarchaeia > Sigyniarchaeales > SOKP01 > 6H3-1. The sequence goes on from JAHLWH010000193.1 coordinate 2,146, forward strand.
TTTTAGCTTGTAGCTTTCTTGGAGGCTCCCTTTTTTATGTTGTCCAATACAACGCAATAGAACTGATTGGACCTTCAATATCTGCCTTATTAGTATGTTTATTATCCCCAATCTTCATTACGATTTTATCAATAATTTTCTTCAATGAAAAATTAAATATTTTTAAAATTATCGGTTTTATCTTAGCAACAATAGGCACATTAATACTAATGCCACGTGGCAATTTAAATAATTTAAATCTGTTTTCTGAAAATCTTTTTGGAAATATTCTCGGTATCAGCCAACCAATTATTTGGGCTGTTTATTCCATCCTCCTGAAGAAATTAACAAAAAAATTAACACCCATTCAAACCATGCGTTATGTAATATATATTGGAACTCTTGAATTATTCCTATTTGTTATATTTATGGGCGAACTGGATATATTTATTGAAAACTTTTTTAATCCTTATGTCATTTTAAATGTTGCTTATCTTGCAATTATCGCGAGTGTAATTGGAGGTATTCTTTGGGCATCAAGTATGAAAAAACTTGAAGCCTCAAAGGTCGCATCATTTCTCTATGCAGAACCCTTCTTAACTCTACTTTTTTCTTTTGTTTTAGGCATTGAGCAGGATATCTTGGTTCCATTATTCGGAGGTATTCTAATTTTAATAGCAGTAATTATTATTTCAAGTGGATAATTTAAGGAATTACGGATAAAATATCCTGTGTGTTGAAAAAATATTTATTATGATCAAAACATAAAAAGTTTTTAAAGAATATCAAAATAATTTGTAAAATTTTTTTAAAAACCTTTAATTTATATTTTATAAGTATCCGAATTTCAATTTAAAATTATAAAAAAAAAGATTTTAAAAAAATGACTGAATCAAAATTTAGAATCGACGAAGTTGACAGGAATATAATTGATTTGTTGCAGAACAACCCCACTTTGACACATATGGAAATAGCAGAGAAAATTTCTAGATCCCAACCTACTGTAGGTATGCGTATTCATAAATTGGAGGAAAAAGGACTTCTGGAGATGCAAAGAGGTGTCAATTTTAAGAAAGTTGATCTATTTTTAGCATCGGTGACATTAAGAACTAAAGATCCCGATGACATTTTTGAAATGGCGAGAGTCTGCCCGTTTATTATTAATTGTTTTAAATTATCAGGCGAGGAAAATATCCTATTATTGCTTTCTGCCTCGAATTTAAATAAATTAGATAATATGGTAAATTTCCACTTCAGAAACAATAAGAACATAACAAATGTTAAAATGGAAGTTGTAGTTGACATTGCTAAGGACTTAATCCTTCCGGTGGATTTCAGATCAGAGGATCAAAATCCCACAAAAGAAGAATGTTGTGGAGAAGATTGTGTAAAACTAATTGAAAAAGTTAATGCATAGATTGAAAAGTTTTAATCTCTTTTAATATTTATTATTGGTCTATTTTTATTTAGATAACAATTTGGCCCACAAGAGTTTCCATCAAATTTCTCAATCCTAAAATCAATGGGCATAACGAAACTTCTTTCTGCGGAAATGATAAAATTTGTTTTTACGTTTAATACATTCTCATCCCCCCTAAAACAAAGATCAACAATTTTCTCAATGATTGAAATAGATGAGGCAGCTAAAAAGATCATAAGATTAAATTCACCAGATATTCTAAATATATAATTAATGAAAGGGCAATCCTTAACTTTTTTTATGACATCTTCGACATCTCGTGTGGAAACTTGAACAATCGCAACATCTAAATCAACTTTTCTAAGATCAAATCCAACTTGTTTAGTTATAAGGGACTTTCGTTCTAATTTTAGAATTCTTGCTCCAATGGCAGGCTGGCTTTTACCTATTTCCTCAGCAATAAAACTGTGCGTTAAATCTGGATTCTCCTCGAGCATTTCTATTATCTTTTTATCATCATTATCAATCCTCAATTTCTCGTTAAAAGTTTGTTTTAACATTTACTTTTTTCACTCCAAAATTTACTATTATTAATTTAAAGTGTAAATGATAATAATAAAATTTTTATATATTTTGAATGTGCTTAAATGGAAGTTCATAATATTTCAATTGCCTTTTGTTTGCATGCAGTCGTACAAAGGTGGCATTTAACACAAAAAGGTTCTCTCTCTGTAACAATAATACATTTTGGTGCCAAATCCTTATTTATTACCTTATAGATCCCTCTAAAACATACATTTTCACAGTCGAATGTTTGACACTTTAAGCATTTATTCTCTCTAATAATATGAAATGTTTTCGCTGAACAGTTACTTGAAACTTCCACAAGATAAAATACTAATTAAAAACTTTAATTTTATTGATTATAAAATAAAAAGAAAATTGCAAAGTGATAAATTTAAAAAAAGAAATTACTTAATTCCGTTTATTTGATATTAACTGATAATAAAATTTGTCGATAGTTTTTAATTAAGAAATTTTTTAGGCAATTTTCTAGATTTCAATTAAAGTGAAGAGAAAACATATACTTACTCTTATCATTATTTTTTTTTAAATATTTTATATATAAAAAGTTAAAACTAAACTTGTTCATTTTTAATTTGAGAAAAAATTTCTATAAATTATATACAACAAATTCTAATTTTTCAAATATTTACTTAAGTTTAAGATGGAAAAGAATATAATTGGAAAGAAAATGTCACAAAAATAGAAAAAATGCTAAATTTGTAAATAAATAAAAATAATCATTATTTGCAATTTTTAAAATGAGAGTAGAAAATAAAAAATGTCTAATGCTGATGTTATGTTCGATTTTTGTAAAGAAGAATTTAATATAGTCAATGGAAATAAAACTTCTCAAAAGATTTCATTATTTACTTTAAGTACATGCATGTGGTGTAAGAAAACTAAAAAGTATTTGAATGATAATAATATAAAGTATAGATTTATCGATGTAGATAAAATAGATAAAAACACAAAAAAAGGAATTTTAGATTGTTTAAGAAAAGCCTATAAAGAAAGAATTGCTTTTCCTTTTTTAATCGTTGACGATCAACCTATCGTTGGTTACGATCCAGAAAAATATAGAAAATTAATTAAAAGGGAGGGAGTATGAAATGAATTTATCAACTAAAGATGGGATGATTCAATATTGTAAGCAAGTTGCTAAAACCAATAATTGGAATCTTAATAAGGATAAAGAGACTTTTAAGGATTTAATAGATGGATTATTATATAATAAATTAAGATATGGATATCAATCTTGTCCATGTAGATTAGCTTCAGGAAAGAGGGAATTAGATCGTGATTTAATTTGTCCATGTGATTATGCCCCAGCAGATATAATAGAATATGGGGCATGTTATTGCAATTTATATTTAGCTTCAAATTTTTATGAAAAGGGTTTGGATTTTGTAAATGTTCCTGAGAGGAGATCAATTGATTTGTAAAGAAAAGCTGAAGAAAATATCTAGAACTAAGAAATTTATAAATTATAATAAATTTGTTAAAAATCTTTCTCTATCTACATAACTAGTATAAAATAAATTACAAAAAATAGCCAGTAATAATTAATACATATTGAAATAACATTAATTTAAGGTGTATTAAATTGGTATTAATCAGTAAAGAAATAAACGAAATAATGAATGCACAGATTATGAAGGAACTGGGATCAGCATATATTTATTTAGGGATATCGACATGGGCTGAGGAAAAATCGCTTCATAATATGGCAAAGTGGTTTAATGCTCAAGCTAAAGAAGAATATACACATGCAGAACGTTTTGTTAATTATATCATAGAAACGGGAGGTCATGTGGAATATCAAACAATAGATGGTGTTAAAACCGATTTTGAAAGCGTAGAGGATTGCATTAAAGCTACAATTGAACATGAAGAATATATTACAGGAGAAATAAAAAAAATATTAGAAAAGGCAATGGAATTAAAAGAATATGAAGCAATAGAAATGCTTCAATGGTTTATTAAGGAACAGATCGAAGAAGAGGCTCAATCTAACGAATTGATGACTACATATATTCTTTTTAGAAAAAATGATGCACTTTGGGATCAACATTTACACAGAGATGAGGAATAAAAATAAACATATAAAAAATAGCAATATTGTGATTTTAAAAATTGCTTCAATTTTTTTTAATTTTTTTTAACGTTTTATTTATTTTCATTATAATTTTTTAACAATATATTTTTATTCTCAGTTTTCTCTTTAATTAACATGAGTTATAAAGAATTAACTGATGAAGAAGTAGAAGAAGAATTAGAAAGAGCTTACAAATTAAAAGAAGTTCAAAAGAACCATTGTGGTACTGCCCTTCCATCTAGCAGAGAAACAGGACTTCAAAGAGATAAGGTTAAAATGAAAAAAGATTAACTTGGATTTTATTTGAGATAAAAAGCAAATATAATAATTTCAGATTAATTTTAATAAATTATTAAACATTTAGATGGAAAGGTTCCTATATCTTAAGTCAATGTTTATTTTTTTTTATAATATAATCTGTAGTTATTTACACTATTGGAAATATTATTATTTAAAAATAAAAATTTCTTAAGAAATATTCAAACACAAATAAAAAATTAATAGGTTAAGACCAATGAAAAAAACAGTAGAAAATTTAATGGCAGCCTTTATGGGCGAATCTCAAGCAAGAAATAGATATACAATGTTTTCTAAAATAGCAAAAAAAGAAGGTTATGTACTAATATCAAAAATCTTTAGTGAAACCGCTGACCAAGAGAGAGAGCACGCAACGTGGAATTATAGAATGTTGCAAAATCTAAAAAAAGAAGAAAGTTTTGATGATTTGGAAGTTCAAGCTGCAGGACCTACAACTTATGGAACGACCGAAGAAAACTTAAAATCTGCAATTGCTGGAGAAGATTATGAATGGCAAGAAATGTATCCAGGATTTGCAGATGTTGCAGAAAAGGAAGGATATCCTGAAATTGCTACTCGATTGAGATCCATTGCTCGTGCTGAAAAACATCATTCAGAACGCTATGGTAAGCTTTTAAAACTAGTCGGTGATGATGCATTCTTCAAACGTGGGAAGAAGATTGTTTGGGTATGTATGGAGTGCGGTTATGAAGTAGAGATGGACGAATTACCAGAAGATTGGAGGTGTCCTGCTTGTGATCATCCAAGAGCATACTACCGAAAAAAATGTGAAGAATTTTAAATTTTTTTAATATTTATAAGAAAATAATTTTTAAAATCAAAATATTCAATAAATAAACATATAAGAAAAGGCGAAAGAATCTTGACTCAATTAAAAGAAATTTATAAATGTGAAGTTTGTGGTAATATTGTTGAAATGCTTCATACTGGAGGTGGTACTCTTGTATGTTGCGGACAAGATATGAAATTAATAGAACCAAAAACTGCTGATTATAAAGGAGAAAAACATGTTCCTTATTTAGAAATTGATGGGAATAAAGTGACTGTTTCTATTGGAATTGTTGCAAATATGGCTCATCCAATGACTGAAGAACATTGGATTGAATGGATAGAATTAATTTGCAAGGATAATTGCTATAAAAGGAAATTTCTTAAGCCAGGCGATGAACCTAAAGCAACATTTGTAGTAGCAGATACTGAGGGACTATGGGCTAGAGAATATTGTAATTTACATGGTTTATGGAAATCAAAATAATAAAATAATTTAAAATATTTTTTTTTTAATATTTTCCTTCTATCTTTTTTATGGAAATAAAAAAAAGTCTTATTTGCAATTATAATAAGAAAATAAACTAGAAATTAAAAAATCATTGTTCTTCTGCTTCTATTCTTATCTTTTCTCTAATTAATTCATCAACAACACTTGGATCTGCAAGTGTGGTTATATTTCCAACATTCGATCCTGTAGCGATTGCTTTTAAAATCCTTCGCATTATTTTACCACTTCTTGTTTTTGGTAGGGTATCAGCGAATTGAATGACCTCTGGCTGGAAAACGGGACCTATTTCTGTTCTAACATGCATAACTATGTCTCTTTTAAGTTTTGTTGTTTTTTTAATTCCTTCCATTAAAGTTACATAAGCATAAATTGCTTGTCCCTTTATCTCATGTGGAATTGGTGCAACTGCTGCCTCAGCAACTTTAGGATGACTAACAATAGCACTTTCAATTTCCATTGTTCCAATTCGATGTCCGCTAACCTTTATAACATCGTCGAGCCGACCTAGAATCCAGTAATAACCGTTTTGATCACGGCGTGCTCCATCACCAGTAAAAAATTTATTTGGAAATCTCTCAAGATAGGTTGATTTAAAACGCTCCGGATCACCCCATACATTTCTTAACATACCTGGCCAAGGTTGCTGGATTACTAAATAACCCCCTTCATTTGCCTCAACCTCTACTTCCTCAACATCAACGATTTTTAGACTAATTCCAAAAAATGGAAGTGTACAGGATCCTGGCTTCATTGGAGTGGCAGTAGATATAGGAGTTATTAAAAATCCACCACTCTCCGTTAACCAATATGTATCAACGATAGGGCATCTTTCCTTTCCAATAATCCTATAATACCAGAGCCATGCTTCTGGATTAATTGGCTCTCCAACTGTTCCTAAGACCTTTAGGCTGTTAATATTATGTTTAAGAACTGGTTTATCCCCATATCTCATTAGAGAACGAATAGCGGTTGGGGCTGTGTAGAATTGATTTACTTTGTACTTCTCTATAATTGCCCAAAACCTATCAACATCTGGAAATGTGGGTACGCCTTCGAACATTACGGTAGTTGCTCCGTTACACAATGGACCATAGATTATATAACTATGCCCAGTAATCCAACCAATATCTGCTGTACAAAACCATACCTCACCTTCCTTATAGTTGAACACGATTTTGTGTGAGTATGAAGTAAATAACAAATATCCTCCAGTTGTATGAAGAACTCCTTTTGGTTTTCCGGTCGTACCGCTTGTATATAAAATAAACATTGGGTCTTCTGAATCCATTTCTTCACATGGACATTCTTCTGATTGACCTGCAATAAAATCTTCATACCAAATATCCTTTTCATCATCCCATGGAACTTCTACACCAGCTCGTTTAACAACAATTACTTTCTCAATTGTTGGGCATTGCTCAATAATTAAAGCCGCGCCTTCTTTCATTGGGTATAATTTTCCAGATCTTTTAGTTTTATCGACAGTAAATAATAATTTTGCTTCACTATCTGCTATTCTATCTTTTACCGCTTCTTTGCTAAATCCTCCAAAAACAATAGAATGAATAACTCCAATTCTAGTACATGCAAGCATAATGATAGCGAGTTCAGGAATCATTGGCAACCAAATAGCAATTCTATCACCTTTTTTTAATCCTGCTACTTTCATAGCATTTGCTACTTTGGAGACTTGCTTAAGAAGCTCCATAAACGTGAACTTCTTTTCAGTTCCATCATCACCTTCCCAAATTATTGCAACTTGGTCTCCCCTACCATTTTTAATATGTCTATCTATACAATTATAACTAACATTAAGTTTTCCACCAATAAACCATTTACCAGGAAATAAATTGGTGCTTTCCCAAACTTTATCCCATTTCCTAAACCAATCTAAAGTTTCTGCGGCCTTACCCCAGAATTTTTCAGGATTTTCTATAGACTCCTTATGCATTTTTTTATATTGTTCCATATTAGTAACATATCCAGTTTTCATAAATTCTGGGCTTGGATTAAAAACACGTGTTTCTTTTAAAATTGAATCCATTTTTTCTTCTTTAGACATAAAATATGACTCTTTTAAACGTTAAATTAAATTCTACTCTATTTTTTTTATTATTGAAAAAAAATAAAACATTTCGTTTATAATTTAAAAATAATAAGAATAATATCAATATGAAAATGTGGAAAAAAAAATTAGATAAGTGGAGAGAAAAGGAAATCACCGCCGAGGAGGCAATTAAAAAAATCGTTCCGGACAATCGTGTATTTATTGGAAATGGTACTTTAGAACCTTAAGGTCTTACATATGAACTATCCCAAGCAGTATGAAACATATTTTTTAACAAAGGACAATAAAAAAATCACTGTACGTCCTTTAAGAACTACAGATGAGCATTTATTAAAAGATTTATATTATTCCTTAGACAAACAAAGTATGTATTTCAGGTTTTGTGAAGTAGGTAGGAATTTTTGCGATACTGCAATACAACAAGAGGTAAACATTGATTATCATAACATATTTTGTATAGGCGCACTCGTAGGAGAGATTTCAAATAAAGAAATGGTCGGAACAGCGGGCTTTTATCTTAATCCAAATACTAACACAGCAGAATTTTCCTTCGTTGTGAAAAAATTGTGGAGAAATAAAGGAATAGGACAATATTTGCTGCATCATTTAATTATGATTGCAAAAGAAAAGGGTATTAAGGGTTTTTACGGAACCATTCATTTTCAAAATAAAAATACGATTCATATTATTAAAAAATCAGGATATACAAAAATAACACCACCCGAAGTTGGAGAAAAGGAACTATTTTTTGAATTATTTTTTTAAAAAGAATAGTTAATTTTTATCTATTTTTTTTAAGTGTATAACTAAAAATTTTTTATTCTCAGATTCTTGCGGAATCTACAGCCAATTCCTAGCTTTTTTGAATTAACTGTTGAGATTATAATTTTGCTTTTTAGTTTTCTTGCAGTTTATCCAATTTTTTAGTTTTCTAAATGGAAATGATATAGTATCAAAAATTGTTCATCCAGTACAAGTAAATTTAGTCTTTTTCAATTCATTTGGGTTAATTTTATTTTCCATACTGATTTAATCCTCTTTTTATTATTAATTTATTTTTTTTATTTTTTCTCTTTCTCCAATTATATTAGGTTTTTATGGTCCATATTTCCTTTCTGATATTTTTTTTACTATAATTTCAATTATTTTTACATAATAATTTAATAAACATAAATCTAGTTCTTATATTTAATAAAAATACAATGTATAATTGAAATATAAAAAACATGGATGAAAATAATGCCGGAAGAGATAAAAACAAAAGTAGGTTTAAAATTGGAAAAAGAAATGATATTTAAATGCGACTTGGGTAAAATGGCACTTAAAGATTGCTATATTGACGAAACTAATCAACAAGAAGCAGATATGTGGGGTCCAAATCCATCTAGACTTTTAGGAATGGCTCTTTTGGGGTGTTTAAGTGCGAGTTTTATTTTTTGTTTAAAAAAAAGAAATTTTTCAATTGATGATTTAAAATCAGAAGCCGAAGTAGTAATTGGGAGGAATAATAGAGGGCTTTTAAGGGTAAAAAAAGTAAATGTCCATATAATCTCTAAAATTGACGATCCTAAAGCCCGTAAGAGGGCAGATCAATGTAGGAAGATGTTTGAGACTTATTGCACTGTTACCGCAGCTGTTAGGGACGGGATTGAAGTGAATGTAAATCTTGAATATTAATTTTTTTAATTAAATATTTTATTTGTTTTTCTTTTGTTATGGTTTTTTTTTTTTGTTTAACTCAAGTACAATCTTATTTATTATTAAACAAACATTTAAATATGTAAGCTTACACTTTTTAAATAATGGTTGTCAATCACAGTTTGACAACCAAAAATTAACAGACTTTATAAAAATTAAAACTAAAAAAGAGGAAAATAACATGGGAAAAATAATTGGAATTGACTTGGGAACTTCTAATTCTGCAGCTGCTGTACTAATTGGGGGAAAGCCCACATTAATTCCGAGCGCTGAAGGACTCACTATTGGAGGTAAAGCTTTTCCTAGTGTAGTTGCCTTCACGAAAGATGGACAACGATTAGTAGGAGAACCTGCTCGTAGACAAGCTATTTCTAATCCAGATAGAACCATAACTGCCATTAAACGAAAAATGGGTATGAGTTATAAGGTTAAAATCGATGGAAAAGATTATTCTCCGCAAGAAATTTCAGCAATGATCTTAAGTAAAATAAAGGAAGATGCGAGTGCCTTTTTAGGAGAAGAAGTAAGTGAAGCTATTATTACGGTTCCTGCATATTTTAACGATAATCAAAGGCAAGCCACAAAAGACGCCGGTAAAATTGCTGGATTAAACGTAAGAAGATTAATTAACGAACCTACTGCTGCTGCCGTATCTTATGGTTTAGATAAGGAAGATATCTGTATTAAAATTGCTGTTCTTGATTTAGGAGGAGGTACATTTGATGTCACTATTCTCGAAATGGAAAATAAAGTATTTGAAGTCATTTCCACAGCTGGAGATACTCAATTGGGAGGAACTGACATGGATAGAATTTTAGTAGATTATATTGCTACAGAATTTCAAAAGGAACAAGGAATTGATGTGAGAAAAGATTCTAAAGCAATGGAAAGGATTAGAGACGCAGCAGAAAAAGGAAAAATTGAGTTATCCACGACGCTAACAACTGAAATAAATCTGCCTTACATTACTGCGGATGCAAATGGACCTAAACATTTAAACATGTCCTTAACCAGAGCCAAACTTGAGAGTTTAATTAGCCCAATTTTAAAAAAATTAGAGATATCTATTAAAAGGGCGTTAAGCGATGCAAACTTACAGTCTTCAAGTATAGATAAGATTCTGTTAGTAGGAGGGCCTACAAGAATGCCTAGCGTTCAAAAAAAGTTCCAAGAACTTTTTGGAAAGCCTCCAGAACATGGTATTGATCCGATGGAATGTGTTGCTCTGGGTGCTTCAATACAAGGTGGAATTTTATCTGGTGAAGTTAAGGATTTATTACTCTTAGATGTCACGCCACTCTCTTTGGGTGTCGAAACATTGGGAGGAGTATTTACTAAATTAATTGAAAGAAATACGACAATTCCTACGAGAAAAACTGAAGTATTTTCGACAGCGTCAGACAATCAACCTGCAGTTGAAATTCATGTACTTCAAGGTGAAAGACCAATGGCTGCTGATAATATTACTTTAGGGACATTTCATTTAACTGGGATACCACCAGCTCTGAGAGGGGTGCCACAAATAGAGGTGACATTTGACATCGATGAAAATGGCATTTTAAATGTAACAGCAAAAGACAAGGGTACTGGAAAACAAACTGGAATTACTATTACTGCTTCTACAAAGATGTCTGAATCAGAAATAAATGCAAAAATCAGAGAAGCCGAGAAATATGCTGAGGAAGATAAGAAAACCAAAGAATTAATGTCTTTAAAAAACCAAGCGGAATCTCTAATATATCAAACCGAGAAAATTATGAAAGAACACGAAGATAAAATCGGGGACTTAAAAACAACTATTGAACAAAAAGTTTTAGCGTTGAAGGGAGCTTATGAAGGAGAAGATCCTTCAAGGATTAAAAACGCAATGGAAGATTTACAAACTGCTTTACATCAAGTTTCAGCGAGGATTTATAGTCAAAATCAGACTTATAAAGGTTATCCTGGTGGTTCATGCGGAATACCGCAAGATGATAGACCAGAATATGAAAAACAAGCTGAACAATATCGAAAAGCTTCTGGACAAGACGATATAGTAGATACAGATTATGAAGCAGCCTAAAATAAAAATATTTGTTTTTTTTTTAATATTTTTTTTTTTTAAAATTAAGAGATGTGCTGGGGTGAATAATGCTGCCAAAGAAAAATTATTATAAAATTTTAGGAATAGATAAAAGCGCTACTAAGGAAGAAATAAAACGCGCTTTCCGAAAAATGGCAAGAAAATATCACCCTGATGTAAATCCAGACGAACCAAAATCTGGAGAAAAATTTAAAGAAATTAATGAAGCTTATAGCATCTTGAACGATGATAAAAAGAGGGAGATGTACGATAAATTTGGAGTAGTAGATGGTGATCGCTCAACATATTATCAATCTACCCCTGGTAGTAGTCGTTCAAATTTTAATAGAACTCCTGACGGAACTTATGTATATACTAGCTCCGGAAATCCTAGAGATTTTAGCGAATTTTTCAAAAGTATGGGAAGTTCGGGGAGATTCTCAGGATCTAATTTCGATTTCTTTAATGATTTAGGAGATATATTTGATGTTTTTTCAAATAAAAGAAGTGGTAGTACAAGAACAAGGGTAAGACCAAATATCCCTCGAGAAGGTGAGGATTTGAGATATGATATGGAAGTTAATTTTATGGAAGCATTTTATGGGGGTACTAGAAAGGTTCAATATATAGATCCTGCTACTAATAAAAAAACTACCCTATCAATAAAAATTCCTAGAGGAGTACATGATAATCAGAAATTAAGACTTAAAGGTAAAGGTATGCCGGGAGAATATGGTGGTCCAAATGGCGACCTTTATATAGTAATTCACATTGAGAATCATACAATTTTTGAAAGAAGAACCAATGATCTCTATATCGAAAAAGAAATACCCTTCTCAGTTGCAACATTAGGGGGAAAAATTAAAGTTCCTAAAATCGATGGGGGCACTTTAAATGTAAATATTCCTTCAAGAACTCAACATTATGCCACTCTTAGATTAAAAAATCAAGGATTTTATAAATTGAATTCAGATCAAAGAGGTGATTTATTGGTGAAAGTAAAAATTAATGTTCCCAAAAAATTAACGGGAGAACAGAAAGAATTATTATTAAAATTAAAAAATTTAGGGTTATAAAGTGATGTAAAATGATGAGATTTGATAGTTTTTCAATAAAATTGCAAGAAGCTTTTGTTGAAGTTAAATCTCTAGCGGAATCAAAAGATCATCAACAACTTGAACCAACTCATTTATAAATTGCTCTTTAAAAACAACCTGATGGAGTAATTGCCACTTATTCTGCATTTGAATATCTAAAAAAAAGTGAAAATTGAATACTAAATATTCAAGGGAATAAAAAAATAATTATTATAATATAACCAATCGCCAATAATAAATGAATTAAAGCAAACATACCTCCAATTTTTGTTAATTTTTTGTAATTCATTCCAGGAACGCACTCTTTCGTTGCCAATTCTAAGGTCATCATATCACAACCAGATCCTTGAGGTAAGAAATTTCCACCGATATTAATTCCAGTGATAAATGCAATCAATAGAGGAATTGCATTAACCCCTTCGATGCCAATAAGAATTTCCACAATTGGTATAAACATAATAGTAACAGGTGCGTTATCCATAAAACCAGATAATAAGCTCGTTATAATTAAAATCATTAAGCACAGTAGAAAAAGATTATCAGTTGTCATTTGAACAAAGAAATCTTCAATGAATTTGATTGTCCCGTTCAATTCCATTAGATAAACTAATATAAACAAACATATAAAGAAAAAAATTAGTTTATAATCAACTTTACGCAAATAATGTGATACATTTCGACGGGATTTTCCTTTCTTATCCTTAACAGGATTCAATAATACAAAAATTACTAATCCAATTAATCCTGCAATAAGAATATTAGGAATTATAATTAATAAAATAATAAGAATGATAAAACCATAAAAATTCTTCTTAAATGTTTTATCATCAACCTTAATTTGTTGAAGAACTTCTTTTCGTTCAATATCCTCACACATGCCTGGAGTTGGATGCTTAATTTCTTTTGTGAGTACGAATTGATCTAATAAAAATAAAGTTAAAGCAGTCGAAATCACAAAAAAAAGTCCTAAATTTACAATAAACCATAATGTAGATAAATTAAAATGATTAGCAATTAAAATATTTTCAGCAGAACCGAATGGTGTTAAGGTAGACGCCAAATTAATACATATTGTCATTCCCAATAAGAACGGAGTAGAATTTATTTCAAGTTCCTGACAAGATAGAATAATGATCGGGACAAAAATAATTGCTACTGATAAATCTTCAATAAAAGCTGCAGTTAAAGTTGATATTATACAAATTATATAGAATAGCTTTCTTAAATTTGATTTATATCGATTAACAAGTCGTCTTGCAAGCTCGTGAAAAAATCCATTTTCTTTTAGAATTTCTACAATACAGAAAAATGTTATTAAAAAAAAAATGATTTCCCATTCTATTGCAGTAAAATAATTCTCTAAATCTTGAGCTTCAGGTATAAAAATTGCCGTGAACAATCCAGCCACAACAATAATAGCTATTGAGTATATTAAATAATCTAGTTTCTCGAAAAATAATACTATCACTAAAACAATGAAACAAATTATTACTACTATTTGTAAAAGTGCATTAGTCATAATCGCATTGATTTAAAAGAATAATATTAAATAACTAAGAATATCATACATTTAAGACTTTATCTTAAAAAGTTATAAATTAACAAATCTCGAATTTGATAGATATTAATCATCATTTTGCTTGAAATTTATATATTATAAAATTCATTCCTAAAGTATTTATTGTAGTATTTCAAAATACAAATATTTTCATTAAAAAATAATAAGAATATTTAAGTTTCTTCTGGTTATAATTTATTTAAGGATTAGAATTTATTAATAAATCCTTTCTAATTTGGAATTTAAATATTTTAAATTTGCATTAGGAGTCTCGTAAAATGAAAAGTGAAGAAAATAAAGAAATTGACGAAGAATTAGATACAAGAGGATTGTATTGTCCTGAACCCTTATTTGAAGTTAGAAATTTATACGAAACACTTGAAGATGGTCAAAGTTTCAAAGTTATAGCAGATGATCCTGCCGCTGATGAAGATTTGCATAGGTGGGCAAAAAGGACTGGTGCCGAGATCTTAGATTTTAGAAAGGAGGATAATGATTTAATATTTGTCTTTAAAAAACCAATAAAATAATGGAGGGAAAGAAATGAGTGAGAAAAAGTTTATATTATATGTTCAAACCAGCGACAATCCTGAAAAACAATATTCTCCATTAGTTTTAGCTCAAACGGCTAAGGCTATGGATATTGATGCAAAAGTATATTATTTAGGTACAGGATTACGAATACTAAAGCCTGGAGAAGCGGATAGAATAAAACTAGGAGAATTCCCATCTGTGAAAGAAATGCTAGACAAGACTCTTGAAGCTGGTGTTGAGATTTTAGTTTGTGAAGCTTCAAAAAGAATGTTAGGATTGGATAAAGTTGAATTAATATCAGGAACAAAAATTGTTGGAGCTGCTACTCTAAACGATTTAGTTTTAGAAGCAGATGCTACTATGTGGTTTTAACGTTTAAAAAATACAAATTAAATTATTTTCAAAAATCAAAGTGGAGGAAAAATTGATAAAATGAGTGTATATTTAGATTATCAAGCAGCTAAACCAGTTGATCCAAGGGTTCTATCTGCAATGAGACCATATTATAATAAAATTTTTGCAAATCCCGCATCTCTACATTTTGATGGAGATGATGCTACCAATGCCTTAAAAGAATCGCGTCAAAAAATTGCGGATTTCATTAATGCTCCAAGTCCAGATAGTATAATATTTACATCTAGTGCAACGGAAGCCAGTAATTTAGGACTAATTGGTGCGGCTTTAAATAGAAAAAGAAAGGGAAATCATATTATAATTTCTGAGATTGAGCATATTTCGATATTAAATATTGGAAAATACTTAGAAAGACAAGGTTTTGAAGTTTCAAGGGTTGGTGTTGATAAATTTGGTGTCATCAATATAGAAAAATTAAAACGTTTAATTAGAGAGAATACAATTCTAATTTCAATTACCTCTGCTAGTAATGAAGTAGGATCTCTCCAACCCATAGCGGAGATTAGCGAGATAGCACAAGAAAAAGGTATTTTGTTTCACACAGATGCTGTAGCAATTGAAAATGTTATTCCTATTGATGTGCAAAATGTTCCGGTAGATTTAATGACTTTTTCTTCAAACGATATTTATGGACCTCGGGGTGTTGGTGCGTTATACTTAAAAAAAGGAGTGAAAGTGAATCCTATTATTATAGGAGGTGGTCAAGAAAGAGGTATGAGATCAGGCTCCGAAAATATGCAAGATATTGTGGGATTTGGTAAAGCAGCTGAAATTATGAAACTAGAAATAAATCAAGAGGCAAACCGTTTGAAAGGTTTTAAAGATAAGCTCATTTCGGAGGTTTTATCGTCAATACCTAAATCTTATTTAAATGGCCATCCCGACAAAAGGCTTCCCAGTAATGCTCATTTTAGATTTGAATATATTGAAGGTGAATCATTAATCTTATCATTAAGAGATCAAAATGTATCTGCAGCAACAGGGTCTGCTTGCAGTTCTAAAACTTTAGAGCCATCCCACACACTTATCGCAATGGGATTACTACATGAAGAAGCTCACGGTAGTTTACTTATCTCAATGGGTCGATACACAAAAGAATCCGATATTGATAAAGTTGTAGAAGTATTACCTGATATTGTTAAAAAATTAAGAATTTTATCTCCGTTAACTCCTCCTGATTTATTAAAAAAATATAATGAGGTAAAAAAATAATATGAAATCAACAACATATTCTGAAAAAGTATTAGATCACTTTAGAAACCCAAGAAATATGGGAGAAATAGAAACTCCAGACGGTATGGGAAAAGTTGGAAATCCAGTATGCGGAGATCTTATGTGGATTTATATCAAGGTCGGTAAAAACGAAAAAGGCGAGGAAATAATAGAAGATATTAAGTTTAAAACATTTGGTTGTGGTTCTGCTGTGGCGACTTCTTCTATGATTACTGAAATGGCCAAGGGAAAAACGCTTAACGAAGCGTATAAAATAACGAGATCTGATGTGGCAGAAGAACTCGATGGATTACCTCCGATTAAAATGCATTGTTCTAATTTGGCAGCTGATGCGCTTCAAGCAGCAATTCGTAATTATAGAGACGGTGCAAATCCAGAAGTTGATGTAATTACTGCTTGCCAATTAGAAGAAAAAAATATCATAGGTTTTAATGAGTTTCTTGGTAAGGGAACTTATAAGAAAGCAGATAATTTATCAGAATTTAATGATGAAAGAGTGTTAATTGTAGATAACGGAGACAATTCATTAAAACTCGCATTAGAATTAACAAAACATACTGGAAGAGTTGTAGTAGTCACTTACAGTAAAGCTACTCCTGGTAATGCAGAAATACAAGAAAAATTAAAAATATCTGATGTAAAAATTATATACCAATCTGAGCTTCTAGAAATAAATGGATTTGACGATGTAGAAAAGGTTATCATACACGATTTCGATGAAGATAATAATTACGAGTTATTTGTGGATAAAGTAATATTACTTGAAGATAAATGAAATTATTTTTTTTTCATTTTTTTTATGAATTCCTAAAAATACATTCAATTCTCTTGAGAAACTTAAGTCTATTATTGTAAATAAACCATCAATTATTTCGATTATAATAAAGTTTTCTTTTAATTTTCAATTTCAAAAAAAATCTTCAAATGTGAATATTTAGAATTAAGAAGATTTAGTACTTTTTCAGTAAAAGCTCTAAGATTTTTTGAATGTTGAAATCTAAAATCTCTTTGCTCTATTAAATAATCATGAATCATTTTCCGAGTATTATCATGACCATGAGACGAAAGAAATTCAATCCAATGAATTGATATTCTACATATTCTCTCTAATTCGTTATCTGGATATTCAGAGTTATCAAGCATCATATAATGATATTTATTTATCGATTTTGCAACCCTTTCTAAGTGATCAGCAATTCCTAACGAATATCGACAAAGAGTTATCAAATTCGAAGTTGTTCGTGTATTTCTTGTATTAACGGCCTCCTCAAATGCAATCCAAGCATTAAGCCACTCTTCTTCTCTAAGCCTCTCTCCGCAATGTTTATAATCGCATCCATTAACTATGGCTACATTTATTAAATCACTAAGGTCAACATCATGACCTCTTTTTATTTTTTTGCTAAAAATTTCCTTTAGGCTTGTACCTTCAAGATAAGCTCCTGACCCGAAATCCAATAATAAGTTTATATCATTTGCTGCAATAAGCTTATTTGCTTCCCTTTCATTTCTAATAAGATTGACCCACTGAATTTGTTTTTCCCATTCTTTTGTATCTGATATCCTTTTCCAACCATTTTCTTTTAACACGTGCTCATATAAATCCATTTTGAAAATCCAGAAGTCAATATCATCAGTAAATCTTTTTCTTCTCCAATCTCTCGTAGCATATTTGCCTAAATATAATTTTAAAGTCCCTCTAACCAATGCATATTTACCATTTTCTAATGTTTTACGCGCATCTTCATAAAATTTATCGTTAGGGTCATTAGCGATTTCTACTATTTTATTTAAAATTATTCTTGTTTCCTTAGCAACTATATCACAAGGTATGCTTCCATCGGATGGATAGTGCCTTGAACCTCCGTTTAAAAATTTCTCGAATAATTCAATATTATCATCAGGGATGACATACCACGGATTATTAAATAAAACTTTACTGAATACATAATGCGTGAAACCGTTTTCATCCTTTCCTGTTTTGCCAGTTAAAGGCGAAACATCTCTATTATTATCTCCTCTTTTCACAACATCGGATTTAACATCCCAAATACCATTCATAACTTTTAATTCCATCTTGGATTAATAAGTTTTAACAATTCATTGACATCTGTTATTGGGGGTTTACAAGTTTTATTTGTGCATATATAAGCAGTAGTTTTATTATCTATTTTATTGTAATTATGGATATAATTTATAAATACATCAATTTCTGGAGGAACCTGTTTGATATTTCTCTGAATTAATGATATATTTGGGAGAAATTGATTATGAATATATGCTAACATTTCTTGCGTATTAATTTCTTCAGCATCCCCAACAATTACTATTGTAAAGGTTGGACCAACGCTAAAATCAACTGCAACCATTAATTGAGTATGCGCAATCGGTGAATTATTAACTCGTTCAGCAAAAACTTTACTTAAAATATCCGCTTTTTCTTCTAAATCGTGATCTCCAGTTAAATAACTCAATCTCAATAAATTTAACATAGCTACAGAATTTCCTGATGGGATTGCTCCATCGTAGATCTCTTTCTGACGAGTTAAAAGTGTCTCACCATCATTGGCTGTAAAAAAGAAACCACCTATTGAATCATCCCAAAAATGATCTATTACTTCTTTATTTAATTCCAGAGCAGTCTTAAGAAAAGTAACTTCTAAACTAGTTTCATATAATTCAATAAATCCCCATATTAAGAAGGTATAATCATTTAGGTAAGCATCAATTTTAGCATCTCCTTCTCTATATCGATGTAATAATCTATTGTTTGGTTTCCGCATATTTGAAAGTATAAAATTTGCCGCTTTTTTTGCCACATTTAAATAAATAGAATCGCCAAAAATTTGATATCCTTTAGCAAATGCAGCAATCATTAATCCATTCCAATCAGCTAATATCTTATCATCTTTATGGGGATGAACTCGTTCATCTCTAATTTTGAATAATTTTTCGCGAATTTTTTCAATCCTAAATCTTAAATCCTTTTCAGAAATGTTTAATTCTTTAGAAAGGTTGGTCAATGAATCTTTAAGATGCAATATATTATGACTTGTCTTTTTTTTTGTTGTTTCTTCTAAATAATTTCCTTGATTTTTTAAATTAAATATTTTTCTTGCTAATTCTTCTTCTTCCTCTTCAAGTATT
This sequence comes from Promethearchaeota archaeon, assembly GCA_019058015.1. GTDB lineage: Archaea > Asgardarchaeota > Lokiarchaeia > Sigyniarchaeales > SOKP01 > 6H3-1. Next base: position 21,615 of record JAHLWH010000193.1, read on the forward strand.
TGTTGGAATTCTTCAATAGTCCATACATAAAACTTTCCTTCTTTACCCTCACTATCAGCATCCTCAGCTGAATAAAATCCCCCCTCAGGTGAAGTCATATCACGTAAGACATAAGTAAAAATTTCTTTAGCTGTATTTGCGTATTCATTTTTTTTAGTTGCTTGGTAAGCTTCTGTATAAGCAATTGCCAATAAAGCTTGATCGTAGAGCATCTTTTCAAAATGGGGAACAAGCCAAACTGGATCTGTAGAATATCGATGAAAACCAAATCCGATATGATCATAAATACCACCAAGCCTCATTTTTTGAAGGGTATTTTCAACCATCTCTAAAGCTTCTTTATTTCCAGTACGCTTCCAAAATCTTAAAAGAAAGAGAAGATTATGTGGAGTAGGAAATTTGGGAGCGTTGTTGAAACCTCCATTTTTATTATCATATTGACTCAATAATTGGTTATAAGCTTTTTTAATGGTTTTTTCGTTAAGTTTATCTCCGGGCGATTTAAAATCTAAATTTTGTAAAGAAAAAGCAATTTGATCTGCAGATCTTAACACATCGTTTTTTTGTATTTTCCAAAGCTCTTTTATTTTTAATATGAGTTCTATCAAACCTATTCGACCAAATCTCCTTTCTTTAGGAAAATAGGTTCCAGCAAAAAATGGTTTTTTATCAGGAGTTAAAAATAACGTAAGTGGCCATCCCCCTTGACCTGTCATCATTTGACATATAGTCATATAGATCTTATCAATATCAGGTCGCTCTTCTCTGTCAACTTTAATTGAAACAAAGATTTCGTTCATTAATTCTGCCACTGCTGTATCTTCAAACGACTCATGTGCCATAACATGACACCAATGGCAAGTAGAATATCCAATTGATAAGAATATTGGCTTATTTTCTTTTCGTGCCTTTTCAAATGCTTCTTTTCCCCATGGATACCAATTAACAGGATTTTCAGCATGTTGAAGTAAATAAGGACTTTTCTCATTTATTAGTTTATTATGTGTAATTTCATCATTTTGAGATGAATTTTTTTTTTCCAACAATCTTTTATCCATTTTTTAATCTCTTAAAAACTATTTTTCCTTACTTGGGTCATATTTATTAATATGTACAAAATCATCGATTGATTTTCTCGGAGGGCGTTGTTTTTCTCCCAATTTCATACTTTCAGAAAGAATAGGATTTATTTCTTTAGAATGTTTCCCAATATTCACAAGTGTAATTAATCTCATTTCTTCCGGAAGATCTAGAATTTTCTTGACCTTCTCTTCATTAAAACCTGCAATTGGATGCGCAACCAACCCAAGTTCAGTAGCTCTTAATATAATAAAAGCTGTAGCCATGCCAGTATCAAAAAGATAATAAAATCTTTCTCCGATTATACAATCATTTTTAGGATTGCTAAATATACCAATTATCATAGATACTTTTTCAACCCATTTATTTCCCGTTGTTAATGTCGTAAATAATTTTTCTAACACTTTCTTATCACGAATAAAAATAAATCTCCACGGTTGTTTGTTCATACAAGATGGAGCCAATTGTGCAGATTCTGCAAGATCTTGTATTATTTCATCAGAAATTTTAATAGGATCAAGAGATCTATACGCTCTTCTTTTATTTATTGCCTCTTTTACATCCATTTTAGGAACCTCCAAATTTATTTAATATAAAATTAAATTATTTTAAATATCCTTTTTGAAACCATTAACATAATTATTATGATTTGGTGTTCTTTAACTTATTTTAAATTAAAGGTTATTTTCAATTAAATATTTAAAGCATTTAACTAAAATAAGGAACAATTATGTTGAAATTATTAATAAAAAATAAAATTTCGATTCTACTCAATATTTAATATTTTTTTTATTTTATTTATTCTCTCGTCTCTATACTGCCTTTTCTCTACTGGGTTATGATCACCATATAATAATTCACAAAAAGTTGGTTTCTCAGTTCTATAAAATATTCCAATAAATAATTTATCTTTATTCTTTGCATATAATTTTGCTTCTTCAATGCTTTTAGGAATATCATCAAGTTCTTCAACAATTTCGTTGTATAATTTATAAGTATTATTATAGCTAACACAAGGTTGTAGAACTTCTAAGAAAGAAAAACCCTTATGTTCTATCGCTTGAACCATCATATCTGTAAGGTGCTGTATTTTCGCTGTATAGGACCTAGCAACGAAGGTAGCTCCTGCTTCCAAAACTAAAGATATAGCATTAAAAGGTTCTTCAACGCTTCCCTTGGGCGTGGAAGGTCCTTTCCAACCTCTTTCAGTAATCGGCGTATATTGTCCCGTTGTTAAAGCGTAAACACCGTTGTTGTGCATAATTATTGTTACATCTGCGTTCCGTTTTGCAGCAAATAGTAAATGCGTTAAACCTTCGCCCATTGCATTTCCATCTCCTGAGAATGTGATTGTTTTTAAATTTGGATTGGCAAATTGAATTCCCTCTATTGTAGCTAAATCTCTTCCATGTAATGAATAAATACCGCTGAGATTAAGATAATCAAAGATTTTTGCGCTACAACCAATACCAGAAGCAATTAAAATATTATTTTGTGAAATTCCTTTTTCTTCAAGCTCAATAATTGCTTTCTTGAAAGCATTTAAAATTCCAAAATTACCACAACCTAGGCACCAGGTATTTTCGACACTAGTTCCTAATTTCACCATTTTATGCCACATCCTTAATTTTTTTAGATAATTTTATTGGGTCGAAAGGTCTTCCATCGTATTGCTTTATTACTTTTTTTAATTGAATATTCATATTTTCTTTAAGTAAATTAGCAAATTGACCTATAGCACTTTGCTCTATAACAATAACTTCTTGGTCTTTAAATTTTTCAAGCTCCCAAATGGGCAATGGACTCAAAAAAATTGGTTGTACAACTCTAGCCTCAATATTACCATACTTTAATGCTTCTAATACGCTCATCACCGTTGAACCATATGTAATTATTATTGGCCCCTTATCCCCAAAAATATTTATTGTTTTTTTTTTCCTAAGGTAATTTTCTAATGATTTAAACTTTTTATTTCGTTTATTATGCATCCTTTTAATCCATCGAGGATCTTCAGTTGTAAATCCAAACTCATCATGTTCATAACTATTCCATTTGAGTATTTCCTTTGCTGGTGGAAATAATAAGGGGGATATTCCATCCTCTGTATCGAAATATCTTTTATATTCTCCATCTTTATGAAGCAGTGGTTCAGCCCAAATAGTGTCATTTAAATTTATATCGACTGTTATACTACTCTCTGATAAATGTTTTTCTGTGAGTAATATTCCAGGAGTTTGAAACTTCCATACTAAATCCAACATTTGAGCTGTAAGAAAAAATGCCTCCTCTATAGTTCCTGGAGAAGCAACGATGCGTAAAAATTCCCCATGACCCGCATTTAAAGCAAAATTTAAATCTCCTTGTTCTGTATAAGTGGGAACGCCCGTAGCTGGTCCAGGTCTCATGGATAATACAATTAATACAGGTGATTCGATTATTCCACCTAATGAAATTCCCTCAGCCAGCAAAGAAAAACCTCCGCCGCTAGAACCAACCATTGTCCTCGCTCCAGTAAAGGTTGATCCTATAGCCATATTTATTACTGCTATTTCATTTTCGGGATGTATAACTGCAAGTCCAAAATCATCTGCTATAGCAGCAAGATAATGTAGGATGGATGTGGCTGGTGTCATAGGATAAGCGTAATAACAATCTAATCCACCTGCTATTGCTCCTAATGCTATTGCTTGATTTCCCAAGATATTCGGTCTTTTTTTAGATCCTCCCTCTAATTGGAATTTTCCTCCAATTATGGGATAGACAATATCATAAATAATATTGGCATAAGAAATATTCTCTTTAACACCTTTAGAATATTCATTCTTTATTAATGCATTTAACTCTGTTTTATTAACGCCAATTGTCGCCCCTAATATAGCAATAGCACCAACTCCAAGCATTAGATTAGGATTAGGAAATTTTTTTGCTTCGCTAGTTAAAGAAATACCTATACCATCCATATCTCCTTTAATATCAGAATTATAGACCATTAAACCTCCTTCAGAAAGGTGGTCTATATGATTATCATAGCTTCTTTTATCAAGATTAACTATAAGATCAGCTTTCATATAATGACTACTAATCCATCTAGTAGAAGTACTAACAACCGAGAAATTATGTCCTCCTTTTATTAAACTCATATAATCATCCATTTGAAATACAAAACGACTCTTATTTATAAAAAGTTGAGAAGCAACTGAACCTGCTTTTTTAACACCTTGACCAGCTTTACCCCCAACTATAAATGTGAATACATTCTTTTCCGTAATTTTAACGCACCTATAAGAAGATAATCATAATTTTACAAACTTATCTTTTGAAACTCCACATACTGGACAATGCCAATCATCTGGAATTTCTTTAAATGGAGTTCCTGGAGAGATTCCACTATCTGGATCACCTTTTACAGGATCATAAATATATCCACACACTGTACATCTATATTTTCCTCCCAGTTCCTCACTAGTTTTTAATGAAATTGGCGAAATTTCAACTTCTTCTTCTCTTTCTGCCTCAATTTTTGGGAGTTCAAATAAATTGGGCATTCTATGTTTATATTGTTTCATCACAAATCTTGAAATGATTATTCTTTGGATTTCTGAGGTGCCTTCGTAAATTTGAAATAGTTTTGCATCTCTGAATAACTTTTCTAATGGGTATGTTTTAATATAACCGTAACCTCCCATTATTTGAATAGCTTCAGTAGCTACTTGCATAGCAACATCCGAGGCAAAAGCTTTTGCACATGCTGCACTTAATGTATTATCTAACCCTTGATCTGTCTCCCATGCTGATTTATGGGTTAATAATCGACTAGCTTCAATATTTTTATACATTTCTGCAATTTTAAACTGAATAGCTTGATAATTTGCTATTGACCTTCCGAAAGTCTCTCTTTTTTTTGCATAATCAATCACATATTCCATAGCGGACCTTGCTAAACCAGTAGCAAAACCTCCTATAGCTGGACGAGTATGAGCAAATGTTTGCATTGCTAAAACAAAACCTCTCCCTGGAGGAGCTAATACATTTTCTTTTGGAATTCTCAAATTTTTTAAAACCACCGAAGTAGTATTTGATGCTCTATGCCCCAATTTAGGAATTGGTTTTCCTATTTTAACTCCCTCTAAATCAGTTGGTACAATAAAAGCACATATTCCTTTATGTTTTTTTGCTGGATCCACTGTTGCAAATAGAGAAATATATTTTGCATAACCTGCATTGGTAATCCAATACTTTGTACCATTTAAAATATAATCTTCTCCATCTTTTTGAGCTCGACAATTAATTCCAGCAACATCAGAACCCATTTCAGGTTCAGAGGTGGCAAAAGAAATTAAAGTAAATTTTTTTACTAATTCTCCTAATATTCTATCTTTCTGTTCTTCATTACCTCCTAAAATTATTGGCTCTGCTCCCAAATTATTTGCGAATATGGATGTTGCGAATCCGGGACAAGCCGCAGCAATTTCCTCAACAACTACTACAGATTCTAAAAGACCATAACCAGGTCCCCCATATTTTTTTGGAATTACTAAATTCACTAAACCTGCCTTATAAGCTTTCTCAATAATTTCAATTGGAAATTTCCCATGTTCATCGTAACTAGCTGCTACTGGCAAGATTTCCTTAATTGCAAATTCCTGTGCTTTTTTTTGCAATTCTTTTTGAGTGTCTGTTAAATGAAAATCCATATCTTAAAACCTTTATACCATTTTCTCAATTAGTTTATCGATAATTTTTTTGAAGTTAAGATCTTCGGGCTTTGGAACAAATTTAATTTCTATACTTTCTTCTAAAATATCGATTTTAGAAGCTTCTAACTCTTTAATAATTTCTTTCACAGCTCCACCACCCCATCCATACGAACCAAAGGCTAGTCCTATCTTATTCATTGGCTTTAAACCTTTCTGATAACACACATATTCTGCCACTGTTGGATACATTCCATTATTTAAAGTTGGACTTCCTATAATAATTGCTTTTGAAAGCATAGCTTCTGTTATTACGTCAGAATAGTCTGCGTTAGTTAATTTATATCGTTTCACTTTTATCCCTCTATATTGCAATTCCTTGTATAGGGCTTTTGCGATAATTTCGGTGCTTCCCCACATTGTATCATATACAATTATTGCTGTTTTATTATCAATTTCTCCTGCTGACCACTTTTTATACCTTTCAACGATATCTCCTACATGTTTCCTCCAACAAACTCCATGCGAAGGGCAAATAATTTCTATTGGCAAAGAACCTACTTTGGGTAAAACATTTGAGATCAGTTTCGATAAATGAAGTAAAATATTTGCATAATATTTAACCGCTTCTTCCATTATTACGTCAAAATCATTCTCATCATCCCAACGTGAGGAAGTGGCGAAATGTTGTCCAAAAGCATCATTTGAAAATAAAATATTTTTACCATTTTCGTCTGTCATAAATGATACCATTGAATCAGGCCAATGGATCATTGGGATTGGAACAAATGTAATTTTTTTACCGTTACCAATATCTAAAGTATCTCCTTCTTTCACAGCTCGAATATTATTGAATACTTCATCATTAACTTCTTTATGAAAATGATCTCTTAAAATTTCAACACCCTTTTTAGAAGCGATAATTTTAGCGTTTGGAAGATATTTAATGATTAATGGAAATGAGCGAGAATGGTCCATTTCAACATGGTTCATGATAAGGTAATCAATTTTATCCAAATTAATACCGCTCTTTATATTCTCCAAGAAATAATTAAAAAAAGGACGTTTAACCGTATCTATCAAAACATTTTTTTCTCCTTTTACCAAATAAGCATTATATGATGACCCCCTGTGTGTAGAATATCCGTGAAAATTTCTTACCTCCCAATCTACATAACCTACGTAATAAATATCCTTCATTAATTCAGTTTGAATCATTTTTTTATCAACTTTTTTTCTTATTTAATTGATTTTTTGAATTTCTTTGAATAATATTTAATTAGACTCAGAAACTTATTATAAATTTAATTTTTTTTAAATATAAATAATACAATTAA
>JAHLWH010000194.1 GCA_019058015.1 Promethearchaeota archaeon
ATTATTGGCATATCAGGATGTTTTTGTCTAACTTGTTGCAAAAGAACTAATGAGCTTACTTTCTCATAGGATTGATGACCACCACCTTCTCCTCCTGTAACACCCATCCCATCAACTCCTGTAGCAACACACTTATCAGCAAGCCATAGAGCTGGCGCCACATGGAAATGTTTTATATTTGAACCGCTTTCTCTTAATCTTTGGAAAGGTTTTGTATATATTAGTTTTGAAGAACCAGCACTTGTAATCACATAAACACATTGTTCTTTTATTTTTGGGTTGTTCATAATAAATTTTGGAATATTTCTGCAAAGATTTTGGGCATCAAGTTGCATTCTTCCGGTTCTAATATTAAATCCGAAAGGCTTGTCAGTATGTTCTACGACATATGTTATGTCCTCTTTCATTTGTTTAAAACTATCTTTCCCGTACATATTAGTATGGCTAATAACACCAAGCCCACCTGCTTCAGAAACTGCAACTGCTAATTTGGTTGTATAGAAAGGACCCATAGGTGCCGCAACAATTGGATGCTTTATCCCTAACATTTTGGTAATATTTGTCTCAAATACCACTTATAATCACTTTTTATTCTTATACAATTTTTTTTTGTTTTAGTTTTCTGATAGAATAAAATTATAAAGTCTTAAAAATTTTATACTGAAAATCTATTATTTTATAATTAAAAAATATAAAAAATCATCATGAACATAATATGGATTTAGAGGTTGATTCAGAGGGCACAGCATTTTTAATTATTGATAAGGATTTTAGTCTTTTTACTATATCTAAACCGAGTTATTGGAAACACCAAGATAACAGCGAATTAATTTCATATTCATGTGTAGGGGGTAAATTGGAAGAGGGAGAAAATGCCATAGAAGCTGGAAAAAGGGAAGCTTATGAAGAATTAGGCATAGATGTTCGTATTCATTCATCAAAAGTCACTTATTTAATAGATTTACAATTAAATAAACAAGTAATTGAATTTAATCAATCAATTAAGCCATTTGCAATTTATAATACAAAATTTTCAGAAAAACCGGAGGAGGATTCAGAAAATTCTACTCTTTTGGGGAGAGTATATGTTTATTTTGCGAGTCTTTTAGGAGATCCTTCTCCATTATCAGAAATTCCTGCATTAATATGGCTAAAATGGGAAGATATGTTATTCAACATATCAAATCCTATGCGTTTTAATGAGATACTTTCAAAGGGACGAATAATTGAAAAAGTGGAAATCCCAAACAATTCTTACTTTATACCAGTGATGACACCTGAGATTACTGGTAAAGTATTTGGAAAAATAACGGCGTACTTAAAGTAGATTAAATAAAAAATAAAAGAGAATATAAGATAGTTATTTTATTTATTTGCCTCGTCATCATCCGTGTGGATTCTTTTAAGGTCTATTTCACTATATCCGGGTAAGGCATTTATGAGATTTCTCATAGATCGTTCAACATCCTTACTTGAGGTAATGTATCTTCCAATAATTAATATATCTGCTCCCTTTTCAATTGCATATTTAGCAGTCTCGGGTTCTATCCCTCCGGCAACAGCTACAAGTACTCTATCTCTCCCAGAAACAAGTTTTTTATCTTTATAAAACTCTTTAATTTTTGGAACCCATGCCCACTTTTGACGTTGAATATCGTTAGTTTCTACACTTTCGGTATCAATTCCTCTATGTAATATTACTACATCGGGAATTTCCTTTAGTTGGGATAATTTTACAATGGGATCATCAACTTCCATCATATCTACATACGCATAGATACTTACTCTGTGCGCTTCAAATATGAATTTATCAAGCATAACCGGAGATGCAAGACCTGAAGCAACCACAGCATCTGCGGTGGCATCAAAAGCAAAATCCACTTCTAATTTTCCAACGTCTAAAGTTTTTAAATCAGCGACTAAAAATACGTCTGGTAATTTTTCTCTTAGTTTTACAACTGCATCCATTCCATATTTTTTTACCAAGGGAGTTCCAGCTTCAACAATTATTCTATCACTTCTTGGTAATTGCGAAACAACTTTCATTTGATGGTCTATTGAGGGATGATCCAATGCTACCTGAATATAAGGTGGCCTCCATAAACGTGGCATCTTAATTCCAGAGACTGGGTGTTTTGCTCTATCTTTATCATAAAATATTTTCTTAATTGTAGGATATTTCTCAAGTGCTCTTTTGATTGCTAATTTTGTTGCACTATAATTATATTGGTAAATTCGTCGATTATCTGAAGCTCCTGGGTGAATAAAACAGCTAACTACAATCACCCAATCGTCGGCTTTATTGATTGGAATCACTCCTTCTTCTAAAGAGTCTGCTACGGCCTTGGCGATTGCTGCTTGCGCCGGTCCAAAAATTTTACTTGCATCCTCTAGGTTTCCGATAGTAACTTTCGGAATTATTAAGGTTTGGGGTTTAGGTGTTAAATTAGGTCGAATTACGGCTAATAGAGCGCCGTGACCTGCACTAGGTTGGGTCATAGCATTTGCAAAAGCTTGTCCAACTGGTCCGTTCTTAGATCCAATCATTAAGTCAATGTGAGCTATGTTTTCTTTCTCACCAAGGAGTGCTTCACCTATCAAAAATTCATCTTTAGCAGGCATATAAATCAATTTTTTTTTAAATTATTCTAAAATATTATCCACTATGTAAAAAGAGATTATCAATTTATTAAAACTTAAGTAATATGAGAGTATTAGTTTAAGGTAAATTTGAAAGGGATTTATTTTTAACTTATTCTAAATCAATTTTATCTTTATCAACTTTATTAACATTTAGTTGTTCTTTTATAGGCTCTTCAATTAATTTTTCAGGAATTTTCATTGAATTAAAAATAGAATTCATTTCTCCAGGTTGATGGAATTTTTCTTCCATAAAAATTGGGATTTTTAATTGTTCGCCCTTAACTTTTAAATCTTCTGGAATATAATATTCTATTGCCTGAACTTTACTATCTTTTATTATTAGTCTTATAGAATACTGGTATGTATGATCAAAATAGAAGCCATTAGGAATTTGACCTAATTTTTTTATTGTTTTTATTTCATCGATTTTAGTTATATATGAATTTAGTTCAGATTCATAGGAATAGAAATCCCCTCCTATAAGAATAATTTTAGGATGGAAATCTTCTGGTTGAGGGATGGATTTAAGCAATTCTATTGCATCTTTTTTATTAATACCGGAATGCACACATAAATCTGTAAATTTTATAGCTTTTTCTCCTGGGATAGTATAATTATTATAATCTTCTCGTGTAATAACTCGAGCCCTACCAGGTCCAACTTGTTGTTCAAATATTTTCTGAATTGATTTATCATCATAAGAATATTCATTCATATTAGTAATTCTATAAAATAATCTAAGTTGAGCTCTAAATTTTCTTGCTAAGATTCCCCCAAACATTTGTAGTTTTAAGGAGGTTTTTGGTCCATAGTAAGTCCAAATTCTTTTCTCATTATGATCAATTAAAATTAATACTTTCTGATTATCAATTAGATCTTTAACGGTTTCTTCTTTAGATATATCTGCAAATAATTCTTTTGTTTCCATATAAGGTGCTTCTTTAAGTTCAATAACTTCAAATATTTGCATGAGTTACCTCATCATCTTTTTTATTTAAGTGCTACTCTTCCAATAGCTCTAAAAGTTAATTCTTTATCAAATTCTTCAAAAGAAAAAATTCTTCTTCCGTCAATAACAAATGGATTTTTCATTAATCTTATGAACTTGCTAGGTTTCAGTATTTTAAATTCATCCCATTCTGTTGTAATTATTGCACAATCAGCATCTTTTAATAATTCCTCAATATTATTGGCATATTGAATTTTATTTCCCAATACTTCTCTTGCTGATTCTTTAGCTTTTGGATCATATCCAATAATATTAGAAGCATTTCTTCTTTTTAATTCATTAATAATTCTTATACTTGGAGCCTGTCGCATATCATCAGTACCAGGCTTAAAAGCAAGTCCTAATAATGCAATTTTCTTATTTGAAAGATTATTTAAGGTATTTTCTGCAAGATCCACAATGTGAATTGCTTGGTCATCGTTAATAGCAAGTACTGCATTTAATAATCGTGGATCATATCCTTTAGATTGTGCAAATGCTTTAATTGCATTAATATCTTTTGGAAAACAAGAACCTCCGAATCCAACTCCCGCTCCAAGAAATCTTTCACAAATCCTGTAGTCAAGACCGACACCCTTCATAACTTGAACTACATCCACTCCAGGAACAAGTTCTGCTAAATTGGCAAATTCATTAGCATAACTAATTTTTGTTGCTAATAAACAATTATTCCCATATTTAACTAACTCCGCACTCTCCAAATTTATTCTTAATATGGGTGCTTTTTTTAAATGATCTCCATAAAAAGACTCATATAATTCCTGTAAAATATCACCACTTTTTTTATCAAATTCTCCAATTACAATCCTATCCGGATAGAAAGTATCCTTAATAGAACGCCCCTCAGCTAAAAATTCGGGCTGCATACATAACCCAAAATCCTTCCCAAGTTCCTTTCCACTTATTTTTTGAATTGTGTCTCCGACAAGGTTTCTTGTCGTCCCCGGAATAACTGTCGACCTAACAACTGTTAAATGATAATTTTCTTTCATTCTTAACACTTCGCCTATTTCTTTAGCAGCTTTTTCCATAAGAGTTAAATCTATTCTTTTATCTTCTCCCATCGGAGTTCCAACGATAATCATTGAAATATCAGTATCTAGAATAGCTTGTTTTCTTCCGACCAAACACTTAAAATTTCCATCATTTCGATTTACTACTTCTTTCAATATCTCTTCTAGCTCCACTTCATAAAAAGGAGCAATTCCTTGATTAATCAAATTAGCTTTCTCTTCATTATGAGTTGAAGCAATAACCTTTATTCCCCTATGAGCAAAGCATACTGCACTACACAAGCCAACAAAGCCAGTTCCAAGGATTGAGACACTTAATTTCTTCATAATATACTAAAGAATTTGGTCTTTAAATTTTTTATTTCTTTTATCTTTAGAAAATCTTTTAAGTTTTGGTTGTTTAATTTTTTTATAACTAATCTATCATAAGAAATAATATGTCTGAAAAGCCCTCTTATAAATTAAATATCTCTGGTGGCAACTCTGGTCCCGGTAAAGGAAAAACAAAATTAATTCAAATAGATCAGTCAAAAGTAAATTTAAAAGGTTTAAAAATTGATGATACGATTAAGGGAGACCAATTAGGTCTTGTTGGATATGAGTTAATAATTACTGGTGGATCAGATAACAGCGGTTTTCCACTGAGGAAAGATATAGATGGGCCTTTAAAGAAAAGAATTCTCATTTCAAAAGGATTAGGTTATAAACCAAAGAGAAAAGGAGAACGAAGACGAAAAACTATGCGTGGGAATGAAATATCTTTTGATACAAGTTTAATTAATCTAAAGATTATAAAGTACGGAAAATCTAAATTTTTTAGTAAAACAGAGAAGAAAGAACCTATAGAAAAAGAATAAAAGTAATACTTATTCATGAATACTTATAAAAATTGGAGACAATAAAGATGGTCAAAGTTAGAAATTGCTCATTCTGTGGTTATAACATCCCGGCTGGACGAGGAATAATGTATATAAAAAATGATGGAAATATTCTAAACTTTTGCTCGAATAAATGCCGTAAAGCAATGCTTAAATATAAAAAGAATCCGAGGAAAACCCGTTGGACTAAATTTTATGGAAAACAATAATTTTTTTATTGTAAGCGTGGAAATTTTAAGATCTCATCAATTAAATTTATATGACTAACGATCATACGCTTACAGCAAAATCTGGAAATATTTAATTTTTTAAAAGCATCTTCTGAGGGAATCCCTTTTTTAACTGTCATTTCAATATATGGTTCGTATAAATCTCCAATTAATTTTCCACAACTAAAGCATCGGATTGGAATAATCAATTAATATCCTTCCTAAAAAATTTAAAAACTAATTTTTAGTTATTAATTAGCAATACATCCTTCCTAAAAAATTTTATTAATATAGAGAATTTTTATTTTTTAAGAAATTCAATATTTTTAATAGATTATTGATTTTCCAAATAATTTTTATGTTTATATAACTTTTTTAATTTAATTTTATTGAATTTGATATTACTTTAAGTTATAAATAATTATAAAATGTCTCAAAGCACAAGCAAATTCTTAAGGTTCTTCTCCCCATTTATCAGAGTAATGCCGGAAATAAAAACTCCAGATAGAGAAGTCTCTTTTAAAGAAAAAATAATATGGACCGCAGTAGCTTTAATTATTTATTTAATTATGAGTAATATCCCTTTATATGGGGTTGATATTCAAGAAACTCAAGATTATTTTTATTGGTTGCGAGTTATTTTAGCCTCTCAGAGGGGGACATTAACGGAGCTGGGGATAGGTCCGATTGTAACTTCAGGTCTGATTATGCAGTTATTAATGGGTTCAGGTATTATAAAGATAAATATGGCAGATCCTTATGATCGAAGCATGTTTACTGGAGCCCAAAAAATTTTAGCAATGTTTCTTACGGTATTTAACATTATAGCATATTTAGTTGGAGGTGCTTTTGGAAATCTTGAAGAAATTAGCCCTGCTGCTGTTATATTCATATTTCTCCAACTGTTTTTTTCGGGAGTAATTATAATTTTACTAGATGAGATGTTACAGAAAGGTTGGGGTATTGGCTCAGGTGTGTCTCTCTTTATTGCAGCTGGGATTGCAGGACAAGTATTTTGGAATTGTTTTAGTTTTGTACCTATGACTGGAGAACATTTTGATGAAATGCCTCGTGGTATAGTTATTGCGTTTTTCCAAGCTTTATTTGATCCAGAGTCTCCAGTTGGAGTAGAGGATCTATGGTTTCGTGAATCCAATTTGCCTGGACTTGTGAGTATCATAACAACAATAGGAATATTTGTTGTCATTGTGTATTTTGAAAGTGTTAATATTGAGATTCCTCTGGCTTACAGTGGATATCGAGGGTTCCAGGGAAAGTACCCGATCAAATTGCTTTATGTATCAAATATTCCAGTTATTTTAGTATCAGCTCTATATGCGAACCTACTGTTTATAGGTCAAATAATTGCGGGACCAAATTCAGCACTCCGTGGGGGGGATATAGATTTTTTGTTAAATTTAATTGCTTCTTATTCAGACGACCCAACAGCGACTGGTCCAGGTGGAAGTTATTTAAGTCCAATTGGGGGTATTCTTTATTTAATGACACCTCCGCAAGGGTTTGAATCAGTTATTGGAGATCCGTTGCGAGCTCTTATTTATTTGGGGATATTTATCGTATTCTGTGTAGTATTCGGAAGGGTTTGGGTTGAAGTTTCTGGATTGGCTCCACGAGATATTGCAAGACAAATTATAGATAGTGGAATGGAAATTCCAGGATTTAGAAGATCTGAGAAGATTATTGAGCGAATCTTGGCCAGATACATACCCACATTGACGATATTGTGCGGAATAATAGTAGGATTCCTTAGTTTCACCTCGGATGCGTTAGGAGCACTTTCTTCAGGAACAGGGTTATTAATCGCCATTGGAATTATTCATCAGTATGCCGAATCAATATCGAAAGAAGCTGCTGCGGAACAATATCCTGCTCTTCGAGGATTTTTAGGATTAGATTAATCTAATTATGGAGGTTTAAAATTTGTTAATATTGATATTTCAGGAATCAAATAACTTTCTTGATTTTATAACTTATCCTTTGGGATCAACAATTTTTGTTATGTTATTATCGCTAACCATTGCACTTTTTTCTTCATTTTTAACGAAGAAATTAGTTGATACTGAAGAATTAGAGAGAAAACAGAAGCTTATAAAAAAACATAAAGATGAAAAGAAAAAAATAATTGCACTCGCAGAAACAAACCCAAAACAATATAGAAAGAAGAAAACTAAATGGCAAAGAAAGGATCAATTTATAAAAAACATCGAACGAGGAATAGGTTTACAACGAATGAAGCCTATGTGTATAACGTTTTTGCCTATGATGATAATGTTTGGAGTTTTGAATATTTTCTTTGGCAAAAGTCCTGTTGCTTGTACACCCATGAATGCAAACGATGTTCCTTTAATTAGTGAATATATTTGGGCTGCAACTAAGATCGAGGAACTCCCGCCAGCATGGACTGCATTGGTTTGGGGGGTAGCACGTCATATTGGCCAATTCGAAGGATGGATTAGTTTTACTGCGTGGTATTTCTTGAACTCCTTTTTTTTTAATGCAATAATCAATCGATTATTAGGAATACAATCACAAACTACTGGTGGTATGGAAGGAATATTTAAGGGAATGGGAGCAGAAGCTACTGAATTTCCTGATATTTGATATTTCTTTTAAAAGATTTAAAAATTAGCGCAGATGAGGGGATTTGAACCCCTGAGCGCGCACGCGCACTGGCTTTACAGGTAAAATAATTTTTTATTAATCGCTCCAAGCCAGCGTCTTACCAGTCTAGGCTACATCTGCTTATTGTATAATTTTAATATTCTTTTTAATAATTATTAAATTTTGGATAATTAGAAAATGAAAATTAAGTATTAGTTAAAAAATGAGTGTGTTGAAATGGAAGTTATAATGTGATTTTAATTATTTCTTTCATTTTTTTTTCAATTTTTGCACTTTTAATTGCCTTTTCAATATCTTCATGTTTTGCTCCTTTAGAAATATTGACTTTTTCTTTTAAAGGCTCTAAATGTTTAAAATTAACTCTTCTTCTTTTAACTACAAGTCCATCAACAAGAACGAAATTTTTATCAATAATTTCGACGATTACACATTTTTTTCCAGCTTCTCTTCCCATTGTCTTTACGCAGACTCTTCCTATTTCGTATATTGTGCTCATTTTTATGATTCACAACTTTTTTAATTTAATATTATCAATAATTTTTGAAATAATAATTTTTTTATTTTAGAAAGAATAAAGTAATATTTTTAAAATTTAAGATTTTTTAATTTCAGCAACAATTTTTTCAATAATTTCTTCAATTGATAAATTTTCTGTATCAATTATGATATTATATAATTTTCTTATTATTTTTTCATCTTGTAAATCGATATTATATAATTTTTTAAATCTTCTTGCTTCACTCCATTCTCTACGCAATGTCTCATCTATTTTCTCTTTATAATTAGTTTCATCTCGGTTACTCATTCTTTTTACACGGGTCTCAAGAGGACAGTGAAGTAATATTTTAAAATTTGCATTATCCTTAAGAATGTAAGCACTTAACTGGCTATCAATAATAATATTCCCCATAATTGCGATATTATTTATCTTTTTATCCAGCATAATATCTATTTCGGGATTTTTTTCAGCAAATTCAGTAAATTCTTTAAGAGACATATTTTGTTCTTTTGCAAGTTCCCTGAAAGCGTCACCTGTAGAATAATAACGTAAATTAAAAATTTCAGCGATTTTTTTACCTATTGTTGATTTCCCTGTTCCATGAAGTCCAGAGATAGTAATTATCAAAAAATCACTTAATAAAATATTGTTCCAATAAAATAATTAAGATACTTCAGCCCAAATTGATTCTTGAATCAATTTTTGAAGGCAAGAAGCACAAAATTTTCCGCTATAGGGTCTTGTTGCCTTACGAGCAGTCTTAGGAATTTTTTTCATTTGCGAAGGTCTAACTCGTGGGATGCCTTGCAGAGGGCGTTTGCAGAGCATACAATGAGCTTTTTTTGGTTTTCTCCGCGAATAATGAATAACATTCTTGTTTCCTGGTGTTGTTCTCTTATGGCGTGCTAAAGAATGACTTCGATATGCTGGTTTTACCATATTTAAGCATTATAAATTTTTTTAATATCTATTCGAATAATTATTTTAAGTAAATATTCTCAATTTAATTAATTTTATCCTTTTATAAGTTTTAAAATAACAGTTATTTTATTAAAAATTACTGAAATCAGAGATTTAATTTGCTTTTAAACTCTTTAAAAATTGAATAGATTTTTTCTGCCAAATCATCTTGTTCTTGAGGAGCTTGTATAATATCATCAGCTATATTTTTAATTTTTGTATACAATAAATCAATTTTTTCTTTTATAGAATCAAGCCCAGGAAATTTTTCTAAAGAGATTAATAAATCAAGAAATAATTTTTTTAGTAATTTACTAGTTGCAATATCTCTTAGTTTTAATGCATCCATCAATGTAATAAAACTACTGGTGATTTCTGTTGAGATTCCTGGTAATTCTAGCACTGCTTGTTGGAGTTTAGGTTTTAGATTTTTATCTAGAGTATCTGTTTTTTTGTAATTTATATCTCCTTGGTTTGGATTAAATTTCAAGTTGGAAACATTATTAATAATATCAATAGCAGTATGATAATCTTCAGAGAATTCCATTTTTTCTAAAAATATATTTAAATTTATCCCCTTATCTTGTAATTCGAAGTTAAATTGAATTAATTCTTGGATTGTGGATTTTATTGATTTTAAGTAGAAATTTTCTTGAATTTCTCCCTTTGTATATTTTTTATGAATATTTATAATAGTTTTGACTAAAGCAAATAATTCTGATTCAATTTCAAGGATTGATTTTTGGTTTTTCATTTGAATCTTTTTTTATATTTATTATAACGTCCCTAAAATCGTAGGTTTTAGTAAAAAGAATATGATTGCAGTGATTATTCCTATAGAAACAGAGGATAAATATACTCGATAAGTAGATGAATTAGCGAGTTCTCTGATTGCAATTGTCATATTCATTGGGATCCAAATAATTAGCACAATAGCATCAATAATATCTAACGCCATCCAGGTTGGAGATTGAAAAATTGTGTCAAATATAGTACTGTTTAAAGAAAAGTCAAAGGGGAGGGATATTTCATGAGTGGGTAATGAAATTAATATAATTAATACTTTTATTAATCCAGTAATTATAAGAGGTGTAAAAGCACAGAATAACATATTATATTTATTAGCTTCTTGTTTTTGAAGTAGAGTACCTGACTTATATATACTAAATACAGATGCTTCTTCTGCCAATTTTCCCTTTTCTTTCTCATCTTTGTCTTTTTTTTTCCCAAATCGGTCCTCTAATCTTTCAGTGAAACCTATAGAGTAATTTGCTCCTTTTATAAAGAAGTAGGACAAAACCACAAGAAGTAAAAAGTAATAAATAAAGCCAAAGGCAAAAAAAGCCATATAGACAGATATAAAATAACCAAATAATATAGTAACATCATAAGGATTAACAGGATTTCCATTAATATCAATAATTTGAAAATGTGAAAATAATGATAACCCAAAAAGACCATAAATTAATGAATTAAAAAGAATGATAAAAAATCCGGGAGCAGAATCTCGTTTATGATTAATATCCCAAAAGGCTTTCGCAGGATTGATGATTAAGAGATAGAATTTAGTCAAAAAACTCTCTGGATTGCTCCATTCTGCTTCATATCTCTTAAAAAATAGAAAATTTTCAATTTTTTCTATACGTAGCCTTTTTCCACAGAAACTACAGACATAAGAATCTTTAGGTGGGGTATTTCCACATCTAGGGCAGCGCATTGACACAGAAATTCTACTTTTTTTTTAATTTTTGTTATATTATAGATATTGCGTTTTATGTTTTTATTTTTATTTCATTATTATTTACCCAGATAATTTCAACTATTAAATAAATTTTTATTGTGAATAACCAATTAATGTGAAGATCTTGTGATATTATAAGAAAAAAAAATAAAAAAAAAGATTAGAAACTTAAATAAAAATTTGGTGTTCTTTTACCTAGTAGCGTTTCGAATATCTAAAGCAGTAATACGCTTCCTTTTTGCAGCTTTGGTTAATTTTATAGATTCTTTAGTAATATCAGCTGCCGCTTTTTCTAAATATCCAATTAATTTATTAAGAGCTTCTGCTGCTACTAATCTAGCACCTTCTGCTTTCATTAAGCGTCTAATAGGTGCTTTTGCGATATATGCTGCACTTTTTTTTGCAGGTGCTTTCTTTGACATAATATTTTCCTCCAATTTTTTTTTATTAAAATACTATTTTTAAAAAATTTTTTTCTAAATAAACCTATACCTTTCTAATATATAAATTTCACGATTCAAATAACAATAATCTTTAATTCTATTATATTTTTTTGATCAATTGCAAATAATTTTAATGTATAAATACCGACAAAATGAAAAATCCATTTTAAAAAATAAACATTAAATATAAAAATTGAATCAAAATTTATTTAAAGAAGAATTATTTTACTCCAGTTTAAATTTGTTTTTGTTTCAGATTTACAATAATTCCATTACTCTCTTTTAAAATTTTATACTCCTTCAAATTAAATTTTTGGAGTAATTCTAAATTTGTTTTTAAATGACTTGTTAATTCGGAAACTCTTATTCGAGATTCTCCATTAGCAATTGACATAACTGGGATCAATTGATCAGCTAGATAATTATCCACGGGTATTTTGTTTTTAATATAGGAAATAATTGCATTTGCAGCATGTTTTCCTACCTTTTCGGACGAAACACCTCTTTCTCCCAAGATTGTTCCTGAACTAATAATTGCCTTTGTATCAGATTCAGCCCATAAACATATACCTACTCCAGTACTATATGTTTTTACATAGTCATAAATAATATTACAGCTTAAACCTAATTTTTGGTGAATTTGGGATTTTATTGTTTCTATTATACGTTCAGCAACTTTAGGTTTTCTTAAAGCTTCTGAACATATAACACGTCCATTGATTTGGCTAACATTTCCCAATTCAACGATCTCTATTGGTTTTATTGGTTGTGTGGAACCAGATATTGTGAAGTGTAAGTGTGCACCTCCCTTGGGATAAAATCCATGGCGGTGTATTTTCAAATTGGTTTTATATCCTACTTGTTCATATACTTTAAAAAGAACATTTGTTAAAAAAGAAGTTCCAGGGGCCCATTTTCCATAGGTTCCTCCTCCCTTTATTTCCAGATTGATTGATTTTCCAGAACCTAACCTCATACATGCAATTTGAACTGGTTGGAGTAATAAAGCAACATTTCCTGCTGTTTCAACATTTATAACTAAATTTTCCTTAAACTCATCCCCAGGAGAAAATTCAATTTCTGTGGTCCCTACTGTAGATTTAGATAAATACCCACCTGTAAGTTTTTCCAATATTTGCAATCCGCGTAAATGTTGTAATCGTAATCCTGGTTTTGGTCTGTTTGCTCTAATATTTTTTACTCTTATTGGGATTTGTTTTAACACAGAAAAGCCTGATGATAACCGTAATATCGATCCACCCCCCTCAAGAAGTGATCCATCAATAGCTAACGGTTCCATAGAGTTTAATTCCTATTCAATTTTTTAATTCTTTCAATTCCATCAAATTTTACAATTAATTTAGCAACAGGCTTAGGAACTAATTCAATCCATTCATTATCATTTTTTAAAATTAGTTCTCTAATATAGGCTCCATTAAATTCATCTTTATGATAGTATTTTGGTATTACAATGTCACACTTTTTTCCTAAAAAGAGATTTCGCATCCACTCATTGGGTGTATATATGAGATCAAAATCGCCAACAATCTTGAAGATGTTATCAACCCATTTTTTTGCATCATACATATCCGGAATTTCATAGTAAGTAATTTTTTTAAAATCTATGCCGTTTTTTTTTAAAGATTCAGTAATAAAACTTTTTCGTTCTTTAAAACTAAAGGGATTCATTTTTGTATTATATTCTTGAGAACTCCCAATACCGATTTTTAATTCAGCATTTTCTTCTAATATTTTTGTTATTATATGCAAATGTCCTTTATGAAAAGGTTGGAATCTCCCAATAAATAATGCACATCTATTTTTTTTATCTAATTTAGGTTTTTCTTTAAAAAGGTTGATTACATCCATATTTATAAAAATGTTCCACAATTTTTTAGTTATCGAGATAAAATTTTTTGCTTTTAATAATTGACTCAGCTCATCTTTAGAGTAAAATCGACTAGATTCAATATCAACTTCATTAGGATTTAAATGAATATTAGAGTCAATTAAAGCAATAAAGATATAACTTATCTCAAAAGACTCTTCAGGTTCTGATTGCAAGGAATAGAACTTAATTTTTTGCGGATATACTCCCATTTCTTCAAATAGTTCCCTCTCAGACTCTTGAATAATATCTTCAAAACTTAATTTTTTCTTGTAATTAATATGTCCGGAAGCTGAATCCGTATAAAAATTTGGATATACTTTTTTTTTTTTACTTCTTTTTTGGATTAAATATTTAACCTCTCCATTCTTATCAACAAAAAATCCAAAAATTCGAACGATAAGATGGTAAATATTCTTTTCATGAACAATTCTTCTTTTTTCCGGAAAAATATAAGGAGATATTTTACCTGTATGTAGATATTTTATATCTTCTTTTTTAATGCATGCTAAAAGTTCATCTGGATCAGCAAATTCTGCCATGAGATCTAATCCATCTAATTAATCTAAGTTAAATTGATCTTTTTTAATATAAAATATTTCTCCAACAGAGATATTAAATGTTTGTGCAAAACTTTTCATATTTAGACTTAATTCTAAAAAATTAAAAGAATCTCTCTTTAAAAGAGGTTTACTCGACACTTTTAAATAAGATGAGAGTTCTTCATAATAAGACAAAAAAATACATTCCAAATCTTTTCCTTTTAAATTCATCTTATAAGAATCTTTATGAAGGAATTGAATTCCTAAATTTTTAGATTTATTTTCATTATCTAATTCAATATTTGTAATACAATTTCCAAAAGAATCAATATATTGAATCATTCCTTTAATTTTATTCTCTTCTTCAATTATTTTTGGAAATAAATCATTTAATTTTTTTATATTATCAATTTCAAGAGGATTACCAAAATTCTCAATCGATATCCCTTTGGATAAATAAGCACTGACCGGAGCCATAATATCACGCCCATGAAAGGTGTCTGAAACTGGTTCTAAAAAATAATCTTGGTTAGAAATCTCAATAATTTTAGAAATCACCTCATTATTAATAATATACGTAAATAATCCATTGTCAGGGCCAATAAAATAAAAACCTGAAGAAGTTTCAAGTATAATAATTTTTCTTGCACTTCCGACTCCTGGATCTATTATTAATACAAATATAATTCCTTTTGGAAAATATTTATATGTCGATTTTAGAATGTAAGCACCTTCAAGAATAGAAAATGGAGTTATGTTATGAGAAATATCAATTATTTTTACTGTTGGATTAATTTTTAAAATTACCCCTTTGATGCACGCAACATAATGCTGACCATCGGAACCAAAATCAGTGATTAATGCAATGTAATTATTATTTATATTAGTCATTTTGTTTGAATTTTTTATCAATTTTGTATGGTTATTTATGATTATTTTTTATTCCTAATTATCTCCAAGACCAATTACAATAGCATCATAATAATATCCGTCAAGTTCTTCCTCTCTACAGTCCATACTCAAACCATGTTCCTTACACCATCGCTCTAACTCTTGCACCTCTTGATGAGAAAAAACACTCGCATCAATAAAAAAAATTGACCTAAGATTCGGAACATCCTTAATTGGGTGGATTTTCGTAATTGGGTTTTTGAACACCTCGAAATCATATAGATTTAATAAGCCGTTGATACCTTTTAACTCGGTTATTTGATTATAAGTTAAATTTAAATTGCGAAGCGTAATAAGGTTCCCAAGGTCTTTTATCTCGGTAATCTGATTATGGGCCAAATTGAGCGTAACAATATTGTCGAGGCTGTCAAGGACCTTAATCTCGGTGATTTTATTGTTCTCTAAATATAGATCTCTCAGATTTTTAAGATTGCCCAGCCCTTGTATTTCGGTAATTTGATTATTTCTTAAATATAAACTTTTTAGATTACTTAATCTTTCAAGACCATTAATATGGACAATTTGATTAAATTGTAGAGTTAATTCTTCCAATTTATGAAGAGCCCCCAAACCCTCTATCACTTTTATCTGATTTCCTGCCATATCTAACTGTCTTAACTGTTTTAGGTTTTCAAGCCCTTCTATTTTTCGTATGTTAGCGTTGCATAAAGTTAATTTCTCTAAATTTTCAAGTGAATTGAGAAAATCTAAATTTTTAAATTTACAACTAGAAATATGGAGATTCAAAAGATTAGAGAAACGTGCAAGCATTTCTGGTTCTTCAATATCAATATCTCTTAAATGGAGATGATAAACACGTCTTTGCCAATTTGTATTGAAATATAAAATATCCTCTTGATGACCATATTTCTTAAGAATATTTAATAAAAAAAATCTCTCGGTTTTATTCGAGATTTTTTTAATCTTTTTAAGTTGAGATTCCAATTTGGCTTGTATTCTTTCTCTCTTGGCTTCGGGGCTTTCCTCGGGCCTCTTTTTCTCCCTCCAATATATCCAAGAAAACTTATCCGAAATATCTTACCACTCTTTATTTCGCATTTCTAAATAGTCAATTAATAAATAAGAAAAAAAAGATGCTTAAATATTTTTACACCCTCCCGATTTTGCGTTTAATACACTAATCCACATTCTGTATATTGGGAAAATATTTGCGTAAGACTAAAAACTCGGGGCTAAACCACGGTTGCAGTTCAATCTCTATTGCGTCAAAATCGAAGGATCCTATACTACTGGTAAACCATTTATCATCCCAATTTTTTATCATTAGACTCAAAAAGATTCTTATAGCTTTTTTATCTATTGGATTAGATTTTGAATCTTTAATATAATTATCATACCATCTATTCCATCTGTCTATATCAAACTCATCTGGTGGATTCTTTAAGACCATTTCATTAAATATTTCAATATAGCCCTTATCAATATTTTGAGTAGTAGCTAATTGCTTTTCTAAATCATTCAATTTCGCTCGTAAATCTAATGCGACGTTATTATTAATAGTTTTATTCATTTTGTTTATATTTTTTATCAATTTTATGAAATTCACTTAAAGCCCGGCTTTTCATTGAATATATTTCAGCCCTTTCGAAATCCATAAGTTTTTCGGATAGATCAGCAGCTTTTCTATATAATAAATAAGCTGTATGAAAATCATCGTTTTTAAGGGAATTTCTTGCCTTTTCAGCAACTTCCTCACGTTCTTTTATAATATTTGGGAGTTGTCTTGTATTAATAGCCTTTTCTTTTAAAGTTTTAACCAATTTATCTTCATATATTTCAACAGCCATCTTGGAAACTACATCATATTTCTTCGCAGCCCTCTCATATTCACCATTTTTTATTGCTTCTTCTGCACTTTTAGAAATTTTTTGCATTTCAATGTGAATTCCATCCTCGATTTTTCCTAAAAGTTCCTGAGCAAGCTTTCTATCTTCGATATTACCACTTAATAATGTCTTGGTTCTTTCTATAATTAATTTTTTTAGATTATCTGAATCAACAATATCTTTTAATTTTTCTATATAATTAATGTAAATATCTTCAATTTTTTCTTCAATATTGAGAGATTTAATGTCTGAATAATCTAAATCTTCAAATAATTTTGCTGAAGTTTGTAGAGAAGAAATATATGATTTTACATCCTCATCCATATTTAAGAACAGCCCAATAATTATTCCTTGAAGATATTTTTGAAATTTCGGGTGAAATTTGTATAAAAAAGAGAGAATTATTTGATTTTCAAGAGTTATTTTATTTATTTCTTTTGAATTATGATCAATTCTAATTCGTAAAAATAGTTCATCAGAAATTGGTTTTTGACGCTTTTGATCTTTAAAAAAATAACCCAAAATCTCAAATTCTGAGTTTTTTTTCATAGCAATCAAAAAAAAACCTTTAGGCATTATTGGAAACCGGTTTAAAAGTATTCTTTATTACAATGTTAACATAAAAAATTTTATTTTTTAGCTTGCATTGCTCTCCCCATTAACTCTCTTATGGATTGGACAACGGAGAGAAGTTGTGTATAATATAAAGTATCAGTAACAGACGATGATACCTGTTTTATAATATCAATATTTTGTTTATGTTGTTCAGTCATATGTTCCACGCTTTTTTTATCCCAGAGTTGTTTTACTTTAGCATTAACTTCCTTAGATAATACACCTAATTGTTCATTGGATTTAACCCGAAATTGCCTTAAAACTTCAATTATTAACCGAATATTTTCAGTTAGACTAACAATTTCTTTTGAAAACGTCATTGTTATTTTATCAATATCTTCACTCATTTTTCCAACTTTCTGAATAGTTACATCTAAAGTATTTGTAATTTGATTTATTTTATTCAACATCTCATTTATTAAATTTTCAGCCAATTTCTCAACCCTTCTTATTTTTAATTAAGTTTATGATGGTAATTTCTGCTCTTTAAATTTATTAATTGAATCTAACGCTTCTTTAATTAAGAGGTCAACATTTTCTTGTTTTAATGTTTGTTCCGCGATATTAGAAAATGAATCTAAGTTTTTGATTAATTCTTCAATTGAATCAACGGCCAAATTTTTTTGAAGCTTTTCCAATTCAATCGTTACATTTTTACCAATACTTTGTAAAGTGGAAATATGAGCACTACCTCCATCTTCTATCTGAAATTTAAGATCACCAAATTGTTTAGAAAGATTGGATATTTTTTCTTCAATATTTTTATTAAGACCATCTAACGATTCCTTTAAACCTTGAATTGCATTGCCTAACTGAGCGATTCTTTTATAAATATTTTGTAATAAATCTGTAAGCATTTCCGCCATAAATCATCATCACATTATATTAAATATTGAACTTTTTTTTGTATAACCATCTAAGAGTTTTTAAGCTTATTATTTTTTTGTTAAAATTAAAAAGATTGTTATTAAATTTATTTTTATTGATTTTCCTAATTCATTGATAAATTCAATAAATGATTTTCTTATGTTAATAAAATTTTTATTAATTTAACAATTAAATTGATAATAGAATAATAAGAAAAGAATTATTACAAAAAATTTATTTAAAAAACGCTCCCATGGCTAAGCTTGGTTTAAAGCGCTGGTCTTATAAGACATATAGACATACAAAAAAAATAAGAATTCTGTCTATAAGCATTTAGGAGAACCAGAGAACGGGGGATCGAAAGAAAGAGCCATTTGGACTCATTCTGATATGCCCCCTGGGAGCACTAATTCTTTAATTCCGATAAAAAAGAAGATATTATTTTTTTTTGATAACGCGAGTTAGTGAAGCAGATATTGCCCAACCAATAGTAAAGAAAAGTAAAATCCATTTCATAAGTGCAACCCAAGAGTGAGATACTGCCCAAATATCTGGAAAACCTAGTGGATCTGTAAGCATTGCTAATATAAATCCATTTTCAATAGCATCCAAACTCGCTGCAATAATTCCTAAAATAGCAATTAAGAAACCTGACTTCCTCCATTTTGTGCTTTCGTTAAATTTTCTAGCAATAATTAAAGCAAGAGAGAAGATTAAAATCCCATAACTAACCATAAACCCGTAATCGAGTATTTCTGCGATTCTATAGTTATTTATATCCACTGTATTCATTGTATTAAAGTGGGACTTAATAATTTCACCACTAAATGATAGTTGACTTTCTATATAATTTACTGGATAATTTGATATAATGGAAAAATAAGTCATAATGGGATAAACAATAAACAGAAGAATTATACTAAAAATTAATAATACTCGATTTTTTTTAGTAGATGGCCAATCAGATAATTTCTCTAAAAACATTTTTCACAAATGATCTTAATTTTCTAAGTTTATTTTGATTAGAATAATTAATTAAAAAATCTATTTAATTCTTTTGAGTTTTTTAAATATCCTTAACTTATATCCCTAAACTTCGGTTTTTTAACTTAAAAGAGACCTAAACAAAAAAGGAATGTAAAAATATGAAAAATTTAACCCACTAATTTTACTTTAATTTGTCCAATGAGCCATTTTTTAATTTGGATAAAATTTTTTAGCATACCTTTCCCTTGTTCGGTAGGAAACTCTTGTTCCTGTGGGAGGGTTTGTGTGTATGTCATCCATTTATTTAGAGCGAGCTGTACCAAATTATATCCTTCAGCCTCCTTTATGATCGGAATTACGGCGGCAGTTTCTCTTGTGTCACCTACAGAGAAGTATATCTTTCTTATGACATCTCCAATCATTATTCCGTTAATTACTTCATCTATTTTCCTTAGAACAATAATAGATTTTAATATCTGGTTTTTTACGTTTTCTTCAAGGGCGCTAAACCCTTTCTTCCTATTTTCCATTATTTCTTTAATTTTTTCAGTTAATGGTTCTAACTCTTCTTCGGTATTAGCAAAATAAGTTATATTTACTCCGTCATCTGCTGCTTGGACTTTACAGAAATATTTTTTAGTTGAATTAAACATAATTATTGTGCTTCCTTTTTCTTCTGCAGAGAGTTTAATCCAAATAGCACGGAGCTGGACGTCATTACAGCAATGATATGAAATTTCAAATAATTCTTTTTTTGATAAAGAATTATAGGTTATTGTAATGACTTTATTTTTCCAGTTCTTCTCAACAATATTTTTATATTGTGATAAAATCTTGTTTGCGACCATATACACCCACAAAAAGATAAGAAATTTCTTATAATAATTTAATCCTTTGCTAACATATAAATATTTATTGTAGTTTTTAATTTTAGTTAGTTTATTGGTTTAAGGATTTACTGAATTGATCATAAGATTTTTGAAATCGTATGATAGTTAGATCTATATCTCTTTTTGTTGCACCTATTGCAGAATTCATAACAATATATGCATGTGGATAATGATTACAACACATCCCAAATGATTTTTTGGTTGGATCATATATTCTTGGGCCAGTAACTCGTAGAGTATATAATGCACCTCCTAATGAAGATAAATTTCTACTTTTTAGATTATCTAATGTTAATGCAACAGCTACAGGATTAAACACATTGAGTATTTTTTCTCCAATTTTATCAGCAATTTTGTTTAATTCAACTTCTAAATATTTACGATTTTCCTTTTGTTCTTCTATAAGTGTTTGATAACCTTTAATGCCTAATGAGAGGATAGAAATTAAAAACTGAAAAATGGGTGAGGCGTTAGCTCGTCCAGCATATGTTCGGCTAATTTTTTCCATTGTATCTTTATCTGGTGTGCATATAATTGACCCACCAACTGGTGTTAGGAAGTTCTTATCAGTAGATTGAATTATTGCATCAACTCTTCCAGCGTCTATAGCAGATCTTATCATTTTCATCCATTCTTCACTTTGCACTCCATAAGCATTAACAACTATATGAGCAATATCTTTCTCTTGTGCTAATTTTGCAATTTCTTTAATATTATCTGCTTCACGAGGAGGAAAAAAGCTTGTAAATGATAAGATTGAGAAAGTATCTTTATCAATTCCAGCAGATATCTTTTCTATTGGAACACGAACAGCATCTCCATATATTTCTCCTTCAATAATTTTAGGTTCAGCACCCATATATTTAATTCCTTTTATTATCGAGGTATGATCTAATCTAGGCACAACTACTTTTCTTTTGTGAAGAGTATCATTTTTCCATTCAGGTCGTAATCCAGCTAAACACAATGATAAGGACATTCCAGTCGCCATTGGAACAACCAAGGCATCTTTAATGTTAGGTAATCCAAACTTACTCATTGCATATTTGGCTAATTTATTAGTTAACTCATGCATGATGGATCCACCCGGCGCTTTAGGTTGAGGAGCACTAATTTCTCCACTTCTACCAATTCCATGACAAAAACCAGCAGAGTAGAGATTTAATAATGGTGTTGAAATACGTGCTTCCCTTTCACCCACTCTAGCGGCATCTAAATCTTTATCTGTATCCATTTGAGATAATAATTTTAATAAAAATTTTATTTGCTCATCTTCCCAAGGCTCTTCCGGAACTCGTTTTTGTTCTAATAAATTTTTAATTGGCTTTAACCAATTATCAAGAACAATTTGTCACCTATTAATTATATTTTGTGGAATTTTCGAGCCTTCAATTAAATCCCTTATTTTTTTTTCAAACATTACAAATTCATCTCTTTTTTTTTATGAATCGGCATTAAGAGTAGGAAATTTATGCTTTATAATTCACTGTAATGGAATACTCAAAAGTGTCTTTCTCTGTAGGAATTTCTTCTCCATCTGCCTTTAAACTTTCGATATATAACTCAATTGCTTCTTTAGCCATTGAAA
>JAHLWH010000195.1 GCA_019058015.1 Promethearchaeota archaeon
AGACCCTATGAATGTTCGAGCAACAATTCCTGATTTTTTTGCATTTATTGAAATAGTTTCTTCTTTAAGTGATTTTTTAATCCTCACTGATGATATGGAATCAAATAAAATATCAAAATATTGATTCTCACGTTTAAAACTATTAGAAATTTCCTCAAAAATTGGAAAAATCTCTTCATTTGATTTATTACTCATAATTAAACCAAAAATCATAAAATTCTATATTAAAAATATAAATTAAAACAAGAACAAAAGTATTATTATCGCTTATTTTGTGTACTTATTTTAAAATAAATTTTAATCTAATAAAAATTTTTTAAAAAAAAAAATTAATGAACTTTAGCGCCACATCCTTGGCAAAATTGGGCGTCTTCTTCAAGTTGTTCTCCGCAAAATTGACAATATTTCTGTTTTTCAGGTTCTTGAGATACAACAACTTGATTTTGAGATTCTTGATTATATTCCACTTCAGTGGTTTGTATTTGACTAGATTTAATTTGAGGTATATCACCAGGTGATTGTGACGATACAATAGAACCACAGTGAATGCACCTATTCTCGCTTTGTGAGTAATAAATCATAAGGTAAATAATTAATCCGATTCCAGCTGTAAAACATAATAAGATTATTGCTAGTAACAAATTAATATCTTCTCTTGCAAGGAGCACGTTTTGCTTACATTGATTGCAATATCCATAAGTAATTTTTAAAGCCTCTTTTCTTCTATTTTTATTTTTTTGATTATTTTTATTCTAAAAGATTATATAATTTTTGCACCACAACCAGAACAGAAACGGGAGTTTTCTTCAATCTTCTCGCCACAATACGGGCAATAGATTGCTTTTAATTCTTTCTTAGGAGCGATAAATTGATTTTTTGATACTTCATAAATATTTTGTTGTTTAGTTTGAACTTCATAGGGTTGAGAAACTTTCTGATAAGGAGTTTGAACCTCAATAGGCTGAGTAGGGTGCTGTGAATAATCCAAAACTATAGTGTAACAGTGCACACATCTATTTTCTGGCTTAGAGTAATAAATTATGAGGTATATAATTAGTCCACAACCACAAGTGAAACAAATTAGGAAAAATGCCAACATCCAATCAATATCTTCGCGAACAAGAAGCACGTTTTGGCGACAGTTTGGGCAATATCCATATGGAATTTTTTTCTACACCTAATGTTTTATTTTTAATAATCTTTATTTTTAAAATATCAACTTAGATATTTAAGGGTTCTATAGACCAAATATTAATTTCAATCTCCTTCATTTAAATCAGCACCACACGAAGAACAGAGTTCTTGTCCCTCATCGGAAATTTTTGAACCGCAAAATGGGCAAAAAGCAATCCTTCTATAAAAAATAACAGCATTTTTAATCTGTGGAATTTCTTGAACCTGTTTAGGTTCTATTAATTTTTCAGTGGTCTCCATCTCTGACTCTACAGTATTTTTATGGGTCTCTTCAGTGGGAACTGAATACATTTCTTTCGGTAATTCTAAAGTTTTAATTAAATCTTGACCTGGAGGTATTATCACTACTATATTATTACATTTTTTACATCTATTCTTTTTTCTTCTAAAGTATAGATAAATTAGCACTGGTGTTGCTAAACCTAATGTAACAATAAGAACTATCGTCCCTATTAAGAGTACATTATCTTTAAATGGTTTCCTTCCGATTTCTACATACTTTTTACAAATTGGACAAAAATTTAACTGGTTTTTCGATATCATTTTCCTCTAATTTTATAATCGTTTGTATTTTATTTAACTTTATTTTCTAATTTTTGATTTAATTTTCCATAATCATCTAGAAAAAATTTCTGTAATAATCTAACCCAATCATATCCAATTGATATTGCTCCAATTATTAATATAAACCAACCTATGATTCTGACAACCTCAAAATGAATATGAAAAATATTATATGGAAATATGTCAATATTAAAGATGATAAAAAAAATACCCGTTGATGTTAATATTATGCCTATAAGGTAAGTATTTAAAGGTTTTTCAGTATAAAATTTATTCTTTTCATCACTTATTGATTCATTTTCATTACCATTTGCATTTTTAGTAGAATTTAATGCTAAAAATTTTAAACTAATAACATCCTTCCAATCTCTTCCTATTAAAAAACCACCGAAATTAATGAGTAAAGTTAACATTATTACAATAAAGGTTCCAATTATGAATAATCCAGGTATTTTATTTTCTACAGGAACCCAAGTGAGCCGTATTAAGCATAATCCAATCGCTATTAATATTAAAATTATACCAGCGAACCCTTCATGTATATGATATTTCCCCTTTATAACATTACTTTCAAATTTTTGTTCATATTTTGTAATTAGAAATTGTGATTGAACCGAAAAAAAAGGAGCAATGCAACACATGGTAAATACTTTTATGAATCCCCATTGAAATTGAGCGAGTTTCGTAAAAATCTGGAAATAACGACAAATGACGAAATTATAGGTCCATACACTAATAATTATGACAAGAGAAACAAAAAATAAATATTTATAATTATTGTAGCTTAAATTGAAAAAAATAATTAAAAATATTGAACTTACGATAAAAATAAACATAGCCTTATATAATTCATTACCGTATGGATGTAAGAAATAATTCCAGAAGCCAATACCAATAAATATGGCAATAAAAATTTGAACCGATAAAATAATTATGATATTTTTTCTATTCATTGATTAATTAAGTTTAATTACAATCTTATTTATTTTTACATAATAATGGTCAGAGCGTTTATAGTTTTAGAAGGAATTGACGGAAGCGGAACTACAACTCATTCTCAACTTTTAACTAAATTTTTAGAAGAAAAGGGATTAAATGTGCACTTAACACAAGAACCATCATCAAGTATAATTGGAGATTTATTAAAAAAGATTTTATTGGATGAAAATATCCCCCCAGAAACAGATGCCTTGCTATTTGCTGCAGATAGATTAATCCACTATAAAAATGAGATAGAGAAAAAACTTGAAGATGGTTATATTGTAATTTCAGATCGATATCTTGAATCTTCAATTGTGTATCAATCTTCTCAAACAGATGATATTTCCATTGAATGGATTGAAAATATCAACAGATTCGTCGGAATACCAGATATAACTATAATTTTAGATTTACCTCCCGAGATCTCATTAAAAAGAAAATTATCTCATTTAAAATTAACAGGAAAAAATAAAGAAAAATTTGAAAATCTAGACTTTTTAGGAAAAGTGCGCAACAAATTTTTAGAGAGGGCAAAGGAGAAAGGTTATAAAATCATAAAATCTGAGAATTCTATTGAATCGATTCAAAATGAAATTCAAAACTACATAAAAAGCCAATTGAAGTTATGAATAATTAAATAAAATACTTAACTAAAATATATAGATTAAATATCTTTTTAATTATCAGATTTTTTATGAAAGACCCACAACTTTTTGCAGACAAATATTTTGATGAGGATATTCTTATTAATCATGTAAAACATTTTTCTTATCCTCGATTATCTGGATCTGAAGGTGAAAAGAAGGCAATAAGAGAAGTTGTAGAAACTTTTAAAAATATTGGATTTAATGATAATGAGATAACGACAGAAAGTTTTATCTTTTCTGATTTCTATTCTACCACGTTAATTAAATTTATAATGATGCTATCTCTTTTTAATATGTTTCTATTCTTTGTCTTTACATATTTTCACACTATTTTAAACACCGTTTTAGACTTAGTTTTAATATCAATCTCTGGAATTTTAGTATATTTTTTACTTAAAGGGTTAAAATATCCCGAAGAAACAGCATTTGTAGCAAAATATTTTGGAAAATTAATTGAATCAAAAAATGTGTTTATAAAAGTTCCTGCAAAAGAAATCAATCCTAATAAAGCTGGAAACATTATATTTTCAGCTCATATTGATTCAAAATCTCAAGCTTATTCAACAACAATACGTGTATTTTTTTATAAAGTATGGTTATATGCTGGATTTTTTGCGGCAATTTTTATTTTAATAGATATCATAACAGATATTGAATGGATAAAAATTGCAGCTAGGATTGCTACAGTTGTAATTATGATAGATAATATAGTATTACTGCTTTTAACTACAGGAAATAAATCTTCTGGAGCATTAGATAATGCTTGTGGTATGACATGTGTCTTTGAAATTGCAAGATATTTTAGAGAACACCAACTTAATAATTATAATGTCTGGTGTTGTCAATTTGGGGCTGAAGAACTTGGAACTATGGGAAGCCGCAATTTTTGTAAGATTTATGAGGATCAATTTGTAGTTGGGAAGATCTTTCAATTCAATTTTGAGATGCTCGGAATTAAAGGAGTAAAACATAAAGTACAGATGATGGAAAAATATGGCATTCCAAATAAATATCTCTCCTACTTTAACAAAATATTTAAAACAAGCTGCAGAAAAAGGTGATTTATATATTGA
>JAHLWH010000196.1 GCA_019058015.1 Promethearchaeota archaeon
AGATAGAACAAAACAAATTAAAGAACTTGTAATGAAAAATAATAGAAATGGAATTACATCAACCGCGATCACCAAAGAATTATATCCCGGCGAAAGTCTGATGAAACACCGGATGGCAAAAGGATATATAGTGCTAACACTTCAATATTTAGAAAAGAATCAAAAAATTTATAGCAAAATTGATAAAAAGAATAAAATAAAATATTTTCCGATTAAAGGCTAAAATAATCTAATTTTAAATTTTCGCTAAAGAAATGATTTCTTTTCTTTTATCTTGATTTTGGAATTTTGAATAATCTTCAAAATAATCTTTTATAACCGAATATTCTTGGGGATCGAATTTATCTTCAAGCCAATGAAGCTTGGATTTAAGGGGAATTAAGGAGTATAAACTATACCCTAACTTAGTAGCTTTTTCGGTCGCGCCCTGCTCGCGGTCTAAAAGGACAACAAAATCCTTACAGTTAATTGAAACACCTCTTTTTTTTGCCTCGTAATTTAGTTGTTCAAGAGCTAATATTTTGCTCGTAAATCTCGTGACTAAGTCGTCGATGATTACAATTTTATCGCCATTTTCCATGTCTCCCTCGATTAGTTTATGATCGCCATATTGTGTAATATATTTTTCAAAATCTTCTAAATTTTTTACATTTTCAAGCTTTCTGGTATATAAGGAAGGTATTCCGGAGAAAGCTGTGATAGAAGTAGCTATATAAATTCCAGTCATTGCTATGCCCATTACTTTATCTATAGTGCCAATTTCATTTTCAATTAATTTTCCAAGGCTATTTCCAATAAGTTCCAATAATTTTTGAGCATTCTTTTTACTCGTTAATTCTCTTAGGGAGATATATATTGGGCTCCACAAGCCACTATGTAAAGTCCATCCTTCTTTTTTATCCCTATACCAAGTTTTAATAGCTCGAATTTGACATAATTCTTCAAGAATTTGTTTTCCGAGTTTTTCCTTTTCTTCCTTCCAAATCATTTTTAGTTATTAATCGCCCAATTCTGCTTGTAATTTTAATAATTTTTTTCTTTCTGAGGCGTATTCTTCATTAGATACCTTTTCTTCTAGCCAATCTTTCTCTTGTTGTTCCATTTTTTTACGCATTTGCTCTAACTGTTTTTTCTTTTTTGCCTTCTCAAAGTTATTTAACGCTTTTTGGGCTAATTTTTTAATTTTTTCATTTTCATCTTTAAGGAGTTTTTCTAGATATGGGATAATTGGTTTAGCCATTTCAGTTTTTTTCCTAGTAATTTCCTCTAAACGTGTTAATAACGTTAATCTTTCCTCACTATTTTCTGTTTCCAAACCCTTAGCCATTAAGGGGATTGCAACATCTTTAATAAGTTCGTCCAAGTGTTTATTTATTTGAGATCTTAATTTATTATTAGTAAATCTTGATAAATGGTCTTTTCGATAGTTTTCGATAATTATAATTGGAATCTCGGGAGGCCAATCCATCATTTTCTCTTTATCAATTAATTGAACGATGCCACCATCGATATTTTTATTATTTTTATAAAATATTTTCATCTTATATCCAATCTCCCGTAGTTAATTTTGTTGGTAAATATTTATCAGCTAAAAAGTTAAATCCATGAGAAGTAAAAGCTTGTATTTCCGCCTTTATTTTTAATTTAAGGGCTAAATTGAGATCTGCTTCCCATTTTTTATTTTTTTTAACGAACTTTTCATTTAACATATCCTTTATTCTTTTAATGTCATTTGAATTCATAGGAATTCTTGCTTCTTCAGGTATTTTATATTCATCGAGATCTTTAGTTAATACACCGAGGAGTTTAATATTGGGAGTTGCGAGAAACGGTGATTCGTAGCTTAACCTTTTAGAGCCTCTTAAATAAACAGAATGAATATAATGCCCATATGGATCACTATCAACTAATGAAAAGACTGGTAGATTCAATTCTTTACTAAGACGCTTTAAAAACATTCTAACTGCAACATTTCCAACGCCTTGAGCCGTTATCAGGATACTAGGATATTTTTTCCAGAATTTATGCTTGTTAAGGCGCATCATAGCGGCGTCTTTTTCAATTACTAAAATAAATTCTGCATCTGATTCAATAATATCAATTTCATCTAACATAGTAGATACTTGCCAATATCCACTTCCTTGCCTTTCAAGGTCAATTATTTCAGTACCATCTCTAATTCTTAGCTTGCCAACACACGCACCCCTTGGAGCAGCAATAATGTGAGTTGAATTTCTTGTAGTATATAACATAGTAGAAATATCTTCTATACTCTTATCACTATTCTTCTGATCTTTAAATAATCTCACAGCAGTATAGAAAATTTCACGTTTAGTTGCGTAATCATTTGTCTTAAGGAGTTCATAGACATTTTCTAAAACTTTCATTAATCTAGTAATATCTCCAACACTAGCAAGACTGTGAAATTGTTTTTCCACTATCTGCTTTCCTAATAGCAATAAGTCGTTTTCTTCATCCCATATTATATTTGATCCTGACCTCGAGGGCAGTTCAATTGAAGGTCGACCTGTATTGTAAATCGTCTGGACTAATTTATCTATTAGTTCATTAATTCTACTAATTGTATTTTTTACAGAAAGATCTTCGATTTTAATTGTATCTTCTGGAAATTTTAGTTCCTTTTTTTGTTGTCCTATTTTTAAATGTTGGCTTAATAGATCTTTAGTAGCTTTTAAATCGTAATTTTTTTTACTCTTTGATGCCATTTTATTTGCCTATTTTATTTTTTTAACTTCCAATATTTTTTCCCACTTTGGATATTAATTAATACTTTATTTTCCCGTTCAAGTTGTTTAAGTTTAACTTGTAATAATCGGGCATCCATCATATCACTAATTCCTATTCTAAATATCAAGTGCTTAATTGATTGCCATTCATCATTTAAGATAGAGAAGATTTTTTCTGTTGTTATTATAGGTAATGATGTTTGTACAGTTTTCTTCACAGGTTTTTTAATAGGTGTTATTTTTTGTGGAGTTCCAAGTTTTTTAGCCATTGGTATGGGTTGGGAGGTTTTAGGTTTTGAAATTAATGGTTTTGTAATTAATTTTTTAGGAGTGTAAGTTTTCTTAGGAATAGTGGTATTAATTTTTCCTATTAATGCAGGAATC
>JAHLWH010000017.1 GCA_019058015.1 Promethearchaeota archaeon
ATTTCAATGCTCGAAGAATTAAAAATAAATAATAATAGGGTCAAAATAATAAGTATTTCTGCAGGAGAAAGCCAAAAATTTGCCGATACGATTAAAGATTTCACTAAAACTCTCAAAACTTTAGGTTCGATATCCGAAGATCTTAAAAATGTTAAAGAATATGATTAAAAATTATGCAAAACAAATCTATTTCTTATATAATAATAGCAAACCTCCTGTGGAGTTTTATCCCCATTGTTGTTTTAGATTTATTTAATGAAATTTCCGTTCTTATGGTTGTTTTTTTAAGATTTTTTTGTGTCTGGATTTATTTTGTTAATTATTGCAATAATTCTGGTCCTAATTAATAATAAACTTACTTCAAATACTCCAATTTCACTAAAAATATTATTCAATTTTATCTTTTCTAAAAATAAAGAATTTTTTCGAATGAAAAATATCCTATATTTTGCAATAATGGGGCTTTTTGGAATAATAATACATTTAATTTCTTATTTTCTTGCATTAAAACTGACTACAATATCTTTAGTAATGGTAGGATTTCCGATTAGTATAATTACAATAGCTTTTTATGAACATGGGGTTAAAACTGAAAAATTGGATATTTTTAAAAGTCTGTATATCATAATTTTAATATTTTCAATAAGTTTGATTATTTTCGTTAAATTTCAAGAATCTATTTTATTTGGCACTGAAATTTCATTCGATGGATTAATTTATATTGTTATATTTGGACTTAGTTTAACTTTTTACCAAGTAGCAGTAAATCGAGATTCATATTCTAAAAAGGAAGTACTAGAAATAAATAAAAATAGATTTTATAAAATGCCTCGGCTCTTCATAAAGATTTCATTAACTTTTTTAACAGGAATTGGAATAATGATTCCTTCTATGCTAATTATTCAAATATTTCCCATTTTTCCTGCCTTAACACAGGAAATAAATCAATTTTTTAATCAATTTGTTGATATTAATTCAATTTTATTTCGCTGGGAAATTATTTTTTTGATAGTAGGTGCAACAATAATCCCTCATTTCTTAATCTTTTGGGCTTCTGTTAAATGGAATCCTTTTAGTCTTACATTTTCTCAGTGGAATTGTATCTTAACTATTATTGAACCTATTGGTGGACTATTTTTTGGGATTTTATTACTAAATGAATTTTTTCCTATGGAATTTTTTGTAATTGTATTATTTTTATTAATAATTGCAATTATGCTTAGATATGTTCATGAAAAAACTAGTAAGATAAATGCTTATTTATTATTAAGCAGAAATAAGGGATCCTCAAAGAAATTAGTTATTAAATTATTAAAAATTAATGGAATTTATGGTGTTGATTCATTAATTGGAACATATGATCTAATGATTAATGTAAAAACAAATTCAATTTCATCATTTCACCATTTAGTCAACAATAATCTTAGGAATTTAAAGGGAATAAAAGAGATAAAAATACTTTTTATTAACAAAATACATAAATTGAATATATATTAAAATCTATAAAATAATCATGACACTTACAGCACTTATTTTCTGTCAAATTGAACATAAATCCTTAATTAAAGTTGTTGAAAAATTTAAAGAAATTCCAAAAGTCCAAAAAGTTTTTTCATTAACTGGAGATTATGATGTATTAGCAGAACTAATTGTTGATTCTACTGAGGAATTATATGAGATTTTTGCTAATAAAATTGATTTAATTGACGGAATTATTGAGACTAACACTCATATGATAATGAGTTCATGGAAAAAATAATAAAATTCCTTTTAAAAGTAATTATTAACGTTTTTATACTCTAAAAAATTTGCAATATATACAATTCATAATATTTCAATAAGTGTATTTTTAATGGGTGTCAAACTGAGAAATGTTAAAATAGAGGATGCACCAAAAGTTACTGAAGTTGCAAAAAAATGTGCTCCATGGGTGCGTAATTCGGTTACAGGAACTTATGAATTTTTAGCTCGATGTTTTAAAAGATATTTTTTCGTATTGGAAAATGATGATAAAGAACTTGTTGGATACATTGTTGGTTTTCCAAATGTTGATATAGAGGGAGAATTTTGGTTATATCAAGTTGCGGTTCTAGAAAATCTTCGAGAGAAAGGATTAGGATCGATGTTAACAGATGCATTAAAAAAACAAGTGATTAAAGACAGATATCAAGTAATAAAATCGCATTATATCTGGAAAAATGAAATGTCATCAGCGTTACACGCAAAATTTGGATTTAAACGTTTTGGAAACGATGATAGAGGCCAATTTGTTAAATGTGAACTATAAAGAGGTCTTGAATTTTGGAAAATTTGGAAATAAAAAAGGAAGAAGAATATACTTTAAAAGTAACTCTTGTATTTTGGAAATTTTATGAGATAAATAGTTATTTTACACTTCCAGAAGTAAGAGAATATTTACAGCAAGAGGGTTCATTTAAAATATATGATAGTTATCATTTTGAGATTGAAAAAGATGGAAAAATAATACACCAGCCCTTAAAATGGGTTTCCAGTCAATCTCATCTTTATGCTCCAGTTTGCTATAAGATAGGCATAGATAGATTTTCATGTAAAACAGCACCAAACATTACTGGGCAACTCAGGTTAGAAGGACATATTCATTATGGTTCAGTTTTAGTAATACATTGCGAACTCCTCTTTGACAACTACCATAAAATTGAAGAATTTATTGAAATTTCACAACCATCTAATATTATTCTTGAGAGTACTGGACGCCCAATAACTGAAAAATTTCAGGAGATTAGAAAGGAGATCAATGATTTATTAAGAAGTTCAGGGAGATTTGCAGAAAAAGAAAGCAAAGCCTCTGCTCTTGAGCCTTGGCATCATACATGGATTATTTGGGATGCTAAACCAGATTTTAATAGAGCTGATTATAGATTTATAGGGACTGATATTGGAAAAAATGCAAGATATTCAATCGGACTAACTTTAAGGACAGATAAATGGCGCGAATTAGACCCAATTGCTTATAGAGATCAAATTAATCTGAAGAATCTCTCTCCATATACTAATGAATTTGTTATGATTACTCATGCAGGTAATGTAATTATTCCGGGACCCGGACTTTTGGACGCTAATGCAATGAAGAATTTTTTAATTGATACATTATTTGCTCCAGAAGTAGGAAACGTGCAAAGATATTTAATACTTATGCATATGCATAATATACTCACAATTGCCGAAGAATTTGATAAAAAAGTATTTGAAACTGAAGCTACCAAGAAAAAACTCTCATTAAAAGCAAAAATCGCAAAGTTAGAAGATTTAGAATCAGGATTGAATCAAACTATTCTAGAATTAAATAAAGATATAATTATTTTCAAAATAACCCGTCTATTATTTACGAGTACTTTCAAAACTAGCATGTTTTTAGAAATGATCTATAAGCTTGATGGCGATACATTTTCAAGACAAACAGATGATATAATTAAGAGAATCCGGGAAACGCTAGGAAAAGAAAGAGAAAAATTAAATACTATAGCAAGTGAACTAGAAAATAAATTCTTAGCTCTTCTTAATTATCTGGCGGTGTTTGAAATTGGATTAGTGATATTAGCTTTATTTTTCCAAGAAGAACTAATGGTAGGGATGGTAGAGGTCGGTTTTGCGGTAATGCTTGTTATTATGGTATTATTTTTATATAGATACCGTGAAAGAAGAAGATAGAAAATACAATTCCATTTTTACTAATAGTATATAAATAAATATTATTTTTTCCTTAACTTAACCATTAAAAATTATAAAATTAAAAATAAAAATGAAAGTTATTTATTAAACTCTTGATTGCTTTTCCGCGTGAAGTTCTTGAAGTTTTTCCTTTACTTTCTTTAGCTTTTCACCATCCAAGGGGTATTTATAAACAGCAATTAAACCAAGACTCATTGCTATTGCTGGAAATATAAACATCAACGCCCTTAACCCAAAAATAATTTCTTGAGTTATAGTTTCTGGTTCAAAAACAGTCCATCCAGCGTTCGTAAATACAGTACTAATAGCGAGAACGACGAAAACTGTAGATAACCTGAAGAAAAAGGCTTTTACACCGTAATAACCAGCTTCTCTACGAGTCCCTGTAATCGTTTCGTCTTCATCGATAATATCGGCCAAAATTAGATCGCCAAGAAATATAGGGCCAGCTAACCCTATTCCTATTAGAAAAAACACAATTAAACCTTGGATTTTATCGTTTATAAACATTAAAGGAATAAGTGTTAATATCCAAACGATTACAGAAATTAACCAAGTTTTTCGAGGATTAATCTTTTTAACAACGGGTTTCCACAGAATGTTTATGAAAAACGCTGATGAAATAAATGCTATGCCTAATAATAAACCTAGAAAAATAGTTTCTCCTTCGCCAATATTTAAAACATATTTACCGTATAGCGGTACTATCATAGTTTGCATCCCTATTACAAACCACACAGCTATTTCGGCGGGGATATAGGTCATAAACGTCTTATTCTTAGTACAAGTCTTTACCGATTCAAGTAAGCTAGGTGCGTTTTTATATTCGTGTTGAAATTCAATCCTTTCCTTTGGACTAATTTTTAAGAAAAGTAAGCCAAAAATTATGATTATTACCGCATCAATTACTCCAAAAATTTGAAACTCAGGTAAATAAGTTGGATCTGAAAAATCGGGGATGAAGATTGTTGGTAAGACAAAAGATATAAGTAATCCAATTATGTAAAATACCATTCTAATAGCATTAGCTTTCCTTCTTTCATCCTTAGTAATAAATAACTCTGGAAATAAAGCTATTAAATTTACATCGAACATTGTAAAGAAAAATTCAAAAATGATAATAATAACAAGAAAATAAGCGAAATTAATAAGCTCGTTAGTGATACCGAATGATAGCGGCGGATAAAACAACAAGATCATTATTATAGCCAAAGGAATAATCGAAATCATTATATAAGGGAAACGGCGCCCCCATTTTGTATGAGTTCGATCTGATAGCGCACCTAAAACGGGATCATTGATGCTATTCCAAACCGACCATATAATGAAACCAATTGTTATTAAATGAACATTAATTCCAATTACAGCAAAATAAAATGTGAACGTTAAAAGAGCAAACGTTTGATACGCCGCTGTATTAACTATTTGACTTGTGCTATAGGCTGCTGCTTTTTTAAATGAATGCGGTGTTATATCATATTTTTCTTTTTCATTCATAATTTATCGTTTTAAAAAGAATTTTTATTAATTGGAATAATGTGAACCTTATATTTAATCATTTATTTTTTAATTTTAAATATGTAAGAAGAATAAGTGATTAAATGCCTACAAACGGAGTTGAACCTAAACCTAAAATTAAGTTTTTCTTGAAAAACTTACGAACCCTTATTAAAATGAAGAGGGCTAGTAGAACTCGAATAGAAGAATTTGTAAAAGCAAATAAGCAACTTAACGAACCTATTATGCCCTCTACTGAAAATTTATTACAAACTATGTACTTAGAGCAGAAGGGACGTGGAAAAATAATCCTATTAAAGGAATTGGAACGTTGGAGAATCAAATGAATAGAATTATAAAATAGATTCTAAAATTTTGGTTCTTCTTCTAATAAATCGTTTTAAATAAAAGCTGTAATGAAAAATATAATAAAAAAATATTTTTTGTTTAATATCTTGTTCTTGAAGCCTGAATTCGTAGTTTTGCTTTAGTCTGTTCTTTATCGTCCTGTAAAATAACATATCGGGTTTTGGAAGGAAGAACTAAAATGTTGAGGACAAAATATGACATATAAAGATGTATAGAGTTTGATAAGTTTATTTTTAATTAGAAGTGCAGAGTTATATTTAATAAAAATTAGGTATAATAATATTATATAAAAAATTATGTATTTTCAGAGACTTCTCATATTTTAAGATGATTAATATCTTGACGTCCAAAAAATCATTGACAACTGGTAAAATAAAGACATATATCTTAAATCTTGGTGAATGTTCAAAATGCAGCCTGGCTCTCACTTCATTTTTACTTCAAAAAAAAGAAAATGGGTTTAAAAATATTTCACAAACAAATAATCCTGAAGATTGCAATTGTTTATTAATTACAGGATGTTTATTGAAAATCCATAGAGAGAAATTATTAGAAACCTGGCAAAGTATTAAGAAAAATCATATTATCATATCCTTTGGAGATTGCGGAAATGAGAAGCAAAAGATATTTAATGTTGAAGAACAAAATTTAAAAAATTTAGCAATAGATTCAGAAGATCTATCAGAAGTGATTCCGATAGATTATGTTATAGAAGGTTGCCCTCCTAAGCAAAAAGATATAAAAACAATATTTCAAGAGATACTAGGACAAAATATTTAAGGATCTAAACAGGAGCTCCACATGACCTACAAGCCTTATCATTTCCTTTTATAGGCCCTCCACAAATTTTGCAAAACCTTAATGTAGGTTTTGTTTTTGGAGGCTTTAATTGAGTAATAGAAGAAATTTGGGAAGGTGTTGATCCAGTAGGAGACCAATATTTTTGAGGTTTTATTTCTTTTTGAGGTTGTTGTTGTTTTTCTTCTATTTCTATTTCAGGCCCAAAAAAACCTCCAGGTCTTATCTTTTTCTTAATAGTTGGTGGAGGTGGGGGAGAAGGTACCAAATCTTCAAAAGTTTTTGACTTATCACCATTTATAATTATAAGATCAGCCTTATTATCATCTGAAATTTCTGTTTCGGAAGATATTGAGATAAATTCTTCAGAACTTGAAGGAATCGGAGTTTTAACTGCTTCACCTCTTTTTTCCTCTAAAGTTTCAATATCTTCCTCAATAAGTTTTAATTGTTCAAGATTTTTTATTTTTTCCATAACAATGGATTCCTCTAATTTTAATAGAGTACCACAACCAGCGCATCTAAAAATATGGATAAGACCAATATTTTTAAGCCCGGAATATTGAGCAGCGCAACATTCATGATATGCAGTATTGCAATTAAAACATTTATGAGGAGTATCATGTTTATTTAGACATATTGGACAAATGGGCATGTTACATATCGTGCATGTTAATTCTTCTCCAGGTTCTGGAGAAAGTAAATCACTAGCCAGTTTTTCATAAAATAGTTT
Source organism: Promethearchaeota archaeon (assembly GCA_019058015.1). Lineage (GTDB taxonomy): Archaea > Asgardarchaeota > Lokiarchaeia > Sigyniarchaeales > SOKP01 > 6H3-1. The sequence continues at coordinate 7,109 of JAHLWH010000017.1, forward strand.
ATCTTCTGGTTGTATCTGTTTCTTAATTTCTCCAACAAAAACATTTGGAATTTGTTTATTTTTTGCAAGAACATTCATAATGTTCATAAAATAATTCGTAGAATTAGCATAAAACATCCCACCAGTAGTTTCAATTGTAATTATTTTAAGTTTTACATCATCTGCATAAAATTTTTTATCTCCTACTCTTACAATATCTATGAAAGTTGGAAGAATTTTTACTTTACTTATAAGATCAAATAAGGTTGTTGTCATTTCTTCAGGAATTTCACTTGGACTATCTGTAATTACAATGATACGATAATTTGCAACACCTTTTTTTGCTTTCTTTAGAATTTCAGATAAAGTTAGAAACATCCCATTCTCAAATAGGCTTGTTTTATTTCTATAATTCCAGTTTTCAGATAAAATATCAATTATTTCTCTGTAAGAGGTTTTATCCATTATTAATAAAGGACTAGCATCTTCTTTAAATAACAGTAAATTAAATATTGTTAAAATATTGATTTGTTTCTTTTTTTCAATTAATTCTTTAATTCCTCTGAGAATTATCTTTTTTTTTAGGAAATTTGTTGTAATATCAATGAAAATGAATATTTCTTCTTTCTGGAGTTCAATCATGTTCTAGCCTACAAAATATCTCATACCAATTAAAAAAAATGTCTTATATTTAATAATAAAACTTTTTATTAAAAAAAATTTTTAGGTTTTTAAAGAATTCTTTTAATAAATTTATTAAATCTTATTTTATCTTCTCCGAAAAATTAAATTTTTTGCCTTTCTAATCCTTTTATTAAAAATTTTTTTACCCATTTAGGTAAAATGAAGCCGATATAAAATTCAATTGCGCTTGATATTAAAATTAACCTAGTAATTACTACAGTTATTGGTATTAATGAAATTGATGAGTCTAAAATCGCACCAATAGTGAATGAAAGAAATGCAGCTATGAGAAATTTCCCTTTCAATTTAATTTCTTTCTCCTCTGACTTTAGTGATTCTCGAGCAAATAATAAACCACTTATTAATAATATAACAATCGTAAATAACAACGTGAATGTGATAAAATCACCAAATTCTACGTGAAACGGTCCTAGAAATGTTCCAACTAATGTAGAGTCAATAAGGAGTAATGTAAAAAAAATTATTTCGAAAATTACCGTCCAAATAAGACATAATATGAGTATCAACTTTTGTCTTGCTTTATACAAAAAATCCGTAATTACTATTAACCAGCAAATAATGAAAAACGGCATAAAAACATTTCCGATAATGAGATAAGCTTCTTCTGTTAGAATAGAGCTAAAATCTAAAATCATTACAAAATTAATTGAATCGGGAATCCAAGGACTCGCTATTCCAATCCATGAAATACCGACAAGGATTAATTCTCTTCTCTTATATTCAAAATATTTAAATAAAATTCGTAATCCTACAAATATTGAAATAATAGCAAAAATCAAACTAAAACTTCCTTGAAATACTTCTAATAAATCAAGCGGGAGAATATAGGGGACAATCACTTGTATTTAACCTCATTTTTTTATGATAGGATAATATACTTATTTTTAATAATTTCTATTTTCTCAAGAGTATATATATTAAATAATTTAAATTTCTTTCTTTCCCTTAACTTTAAATTTGTCAGGAGAGAATCAGAAAATTCTGGAGTGATTTAAATTAAAAAAGAGATTAAAATAAAATACTTTATCCTCTAAAATAATTTAACACCTTCTTTAAACAGTTAAATGAAGTCTTAATTTTTTTAACATCCGAAAAAATAGTAGCGTTTTGGATTACAATATGTTTAAGACCAACTTTAGCATACTCTTCTATTTTTCCAATAATTTCATCAGGAGTACCATATAAGTAGATATCTTCGCACATTTTTTTTGGAATTTTCTCAATTGCTTCTAGCACTGTTTTTCGATCAATCCTAGTGGGGATAAAATCGAAAAGACCTCTATAATTCTCACCTAGAGGGTGTGAAATACCATATTGATTGAATTTTTCATGGGACATAACTAACCCAAGACATTTAATTAATGGAGTATCAAGCATATTTAAACAACTCTCATGATCCTCATCTAAAATTGCGTAACACCATAATGCTGGAGTGATGTTGTCTGGATTTTTACCCACCTTTTTTGCTGATTCTTGAATAATTTTAAGCCCTTTCTTATAGGAATAGAGATCTAGATTTGCAGGTAACCACCCATCTCCTAATTTTCCTGTTAATTCAAGCATTTTAGGTCCGTGTGCCCCAATCCATATTGGAGGATATTCCCCATCTTTTTAGGTCCCCATTGAATGATTTCCAGATTTTAGTTGCAATAAATTACCTTCGAATGCAACTTTTTTAGAATTTTA